>NZ_JAVFHM010000339.1:0-1719 GCF_041954005.1 Priestia sp. BR_2
GTAATATTGAAAACTTTATTTTCAATATTTTTATCTATCTGTGAAAGTAACTTTTAATGAATTTCTATCGCTAAAATTCAGAACAAAAATAACAAAAAATCTCTTTTAGAGAGATTTTTTAGTGCCTATAATTCACCTTACACTGTTTTGTTGATTACACACAGGAGATTTGCCTCGTGTTTACATGTAAATTTAAAATAGCTGCACGATTCTTTTTTGTTACTCTTTTTATCTCAATGTTCATATTACATACTCCCTTTTCACCTTATTAACAAAGAAATAAGGCTGGTGGTTCAGCCTTTTTCTTTGTTATTTAGATTTTCTTTCATTATGATAAAATTGGGCTTCTTACTCCTGAAATAAAATTACTTTTAAAAATTTAACACCGGACGGAATGCTTGCCCTTTTTAAAGAAAAAGCCCTTGAGATTTAAGAAAAAATCAAAAAGCTTGAGTATTTAAAAATTGTTTTACAAACCAAAGTAACGTTGACTGAACAACTATTGTTAACATGTTAACGAGATAAAAATCTGCCTCGGAGCGTCAGTAGAGGCAGCTTTTTATAAAACTAGATATGAAATGTGTGTTAGTAAGTAAATTACAACATATTTTTTCATAAAAGCGATTTATTATAAGGATAAGCATAAGCATATGTATAAAAGCTGCATAATTCGTAATCGGAGCCTTTCTTAAATCCCCTGTTTTCATTGTTCATATTCCAAAAAAGGGATTTAGGTAACAAAAAATGTAATATATTACTTTTTTCTGCTAATCACGTACTTTTTCTTGAGTATAAATCAACTCTTAAAATCATCTAATCTAGTGAAAAATTCCTGAAGGAAATCATAAAATAACTTTTCCGTTGGAAGTAGTGCTCGTTCCTTTGGGGTAATAACGCCTACAGTCCTTGTTACGCTTGGTTCAACCAATGGTATTTTAACCGTTGAGCGCGGCAAGCTATCGACTAGCGTGACTTCTGGCATGAGTGTTACACCTAAACCAGCAGAAACTAACCCTTTCAACGCATCGATATCATCCCCTTCAAAGGCAACATTTGGTATGAAGCCGAGATTCTGACAAGCATTCACAACAATATCTCGAAAGACAAAACCCTCAGGTAATAAAACAAACGGTTCGTCTACTAGTTCTTGAAGTTTTACGGAGGATTCTTTTGCAAGGCGATGGTGAATTGGCAAAAGAGCCACAATATTTTCTGTAAATAAAACTTTTTGTTGAAGTTTTTTTTCTTTGAGAGGAAGTGGACCTATCAGACCAAGATTAAAATCTCCTTTAATCACACCTTCAATTAATTCCTGGTAAAGCGCTTGTTTTAACTGAAATTTTGCTTCCGGATAGCGCAATCTAAATGCATAGATTACAGTTGGTAATGTATACGCTGCTAAACTTATCGGAAAAGTAATGCGTATTGTTCCTTTTTCAGGATCTAAATATTCCTTAACCTCACGTCTCGCATCGTCTATCACATTCATGGCATGTTTCATTCGTTCAAAAAATATTTTTCCAATTGGCGTTAAATGTACCCTTCTTCCTTCTCTGATAAACAAATCAACTTCTAATTCATTTTCTAAATTTACTATTTGTCGACTTACCGAGGATTGTGCTACATGTAAAGAATGGGCGGCTTCAGTTACGTGTTCGCGTGTAGCAACCTCCATAAAATAGCGGATTTGTCTAAAGTCCATTTTATATCCTCCTTATT
>NZ_JAVFHM010000340.1:0-538 GCF_041954005.1 Priestia sp. BR_2
ATACATATTTAAGGAGATATGTGCTTTATTATGGTTTTAAGATAACTTTTGTACATTCGTCCTGATGATTGTTAAACATTTCATAGGCGTCACTTGCTTGATCAAGAGGGATTCTATGAGAAATTATTTCTGTAGGGTCAAATTCCCTATCTGTAATTTTTTTAAATAATTCTGGCATATAATGAATTACTGGAGCCTGTCCCATCTTTAAAGTGATGTTTCTTTCAAAAATGTTCCCAAGAGGAAACATATTATATATCGATCCATATACACCTGTTAGCTGAATTGTCCCAAATTTCCTTACTGCTTTTAAGGCAATTTGAATAGCACTTAACGTTCCTCCTTGCAGCTTGAGTTTTTGTTCAATCGCTTCTACTGGTGATTTCTTTCCATCCATTCCTACACAATCAATTACAACATCTGCTCCACCACCGGTTACTTCTTTGATATAGCTTCCCATATCGTCGTATTTATCAAAATTAAAGCACTCTACGTTATTCATTTGTTTAGCTCGTTTTAATCTATATGGAACGTTATC
>NZ_JAVFHM010000341.1:0-2303 GCF_041954005.1 Priestia sp. BR_2
TTATTACTCCTATCACTCCTGAGCAAATTAAGTCCGAACAAGATGTAGCAGATACATTTTATTCTGAATCACTTCTAAAGGAAGAAATAGATGTTAAGAAGTTTTGGACAAGTGAATTAAATAGTGACGTAGAAAAAATACAGCCGAAATAAAAAAATGCATATTCAGAAAGGAAGATGATTATGTCAACGAAAGCAGCGTCAATTTATAACCAGCCAACATTTCAAAATGTAGAGGAAGAGCGCCAACATCGTAAGGAAAGATTAGCAGGTGCATTTCGAATTTTTAATCAATTTGGATTTAATGAAGGGGTTGCTGGGCACATAACAGTTCGAGATCCTGAGAAAAAAGATCATTACTGGGTAAATCCACTAGGTGTACATTTTGGACAAATGAAAGTTAGTGATTTGCATCTTGTTAATCACAACGGAGATGTCGTCATAGGAGATCGTCCAATTAACAAAGCAGCAATCGCAATTCACTCGCAAATTCATCAAGCAAGACCAGATGTAATTGCTGCTGCCCACTCTCACTCCCTTTATGGTAAAGCATGGTCGTCTTTAGGAAGATTACTTGATCCTCTTACCCAAGACTCATGTGTATTCTATCAAGATCATGGATTATTTGATGATTTTACTGGAGTAGTATTAGAGAAAAGTGAAGGTGAACGCATTGCTGATGCACTTCAGCAACATAAGGGCGTTATTTTAAGAAATCACGGGCTTCTTACGGTTGGAGATAGCGTAGATGAAGCAGCTTATTGGTTTATTGCTATGGACCGAGCTTGCCATGCGCAGCTTCTTGCCGAAGCAGCAGGAAAACCTATTCCAATCGATCATGAAAAGGCTGTTTTGACGCACTCTCAAGTAAGCAGTCCTTCGGGAGGCTGGTTCAACTTTCAACAGCTATGGTATAAGCTACTTGATGAAGAACCGGATGTATTAAACTAAATAAAAGAAAGAGCTTAGGCATTGATATAAGAGTATCAATGCCTAAGTAAGTATAATGAAAAGGAGGACAAGTACATATGAACATCCTTCAAAAAGCTTTAGATTGTGTGAAGAAAAACCTATCAAAGAAGATTTTAGTAGCAAGCATTCTTACTATAGGAAGTCTATCTATTTTATCTGGCTGCAGTGAGGCAAAGGAAACAGCAGGAAAAAAGAAGGTAGATTTGTCAAAAGTAACGATTGTGTTAGGAGATCAAGCTGGAATGACGAAGGCCAAAGTAGAAGCTTCTAAAGTACTAGAAGGTACACCATATAAAGTCAAGTGGGCTAGCTTTCAAGGCGCGGCTCCTTTATTTGAAGCGTTAAAAGCAGGATCAGTAGATACAGCTCCTGCCGGAGATACGCCGGTACTCGCAGCCGCAGCTTCAAAGGTGCCATTAAAAATTATTGCTACTAGTGTATCTTCCCCCGAAGCTGTGGGAATATTGGTTAAGAAAAATTCTTCAATTAAATCGATAAAGGATTTAAAGGGAAAGACGGTCGTAGTTTCGTCTGCAAAAGGTAGTATTGCGCAATATTTATTAATTGAAGCGCTAAAAGAAGAAGGCCTGTCTACGGAAGATGTTAATGTTAAGTTTGTTCTTCCTACTGATGCCGCAGCAGCTTTCAAAGCAGGCCAGCTAGAAGCATGGGCTACTTTTGATCCGTATTTAGCAATTGCTGAGAAAAACGGAGGAAGGCTATTGCGTACTGGCAAAGGCATTAATACAGGATTAGGGTTTATCACAGCTTCAGACAAAGCACTACAGGATCCTGGAAAAAGAGCAGCAATTCAAGACGTCATTAAACGAATTTCAAAAGCATGGGAATGGGAAAATCAAAACAAAGAGAAGTACATTAAACTGTATTCTAATATCACGAGGTTGCCTAATGACGTTTCAAGAACAATTAACGGACGAGTAAATGCTAAAGTAAGACCTGTTGAAGAAAAGGATATACGTGCTGTACAGACAGTGGCAGACGTATTTAAAGAGGAAAATGTATTATCAAGAGAAGTAAATGTAGATAGATTGGTAGATAAAGAAATTTTTATAGCCAAATAAAATTAAGAAGTCTTTATTCTCTAAAGTCTTTCTAATACAGTGAGTATCTGGTAACAATGAAAAGCAGAACTTTAATTAAAGTTCTGCTTTTTTCCTTTAGTAAAAAATTAAAGTTAGTGACTATAATGTACTTTCTAAATAGCAGAAAGAAACTAAATCATCTAGAAATGGAATATTTTTGCTTTATAGTTAACATAAAACGGATTCTAGGCACCTACTCAAGGAAGCAACTAAGAGATGTTTCTTTATC
>NZ_JAVFHM010000342.1:0-13238 GCF_041954005.1 Priestia sp. BR_2
CATAAAAAGCATGCACCAGTTCAAACTGTCCAAAATATTTTTCCATAGGTAACATAGGTTGCATAATATCCTCCTCATCAAATCCGAACGGATATCAACTATATATGATGAAATTTTTTTGTAGTGCCTGGTTCTTGATAAATTTTCTATCTCATAATTAACGAGGATCAATTGTATCGTTTGGACCGCCAGTAAGGTAATGATCGTCGATAAGGATACCATCAACACATCTGGATATTTGACTATCCTGCCTATTAGTTGAACAAAAGTTGCTTATGGGACGGAAGCACAAAAAAGCGCATTCTCATTGTAATAGAGAATACGCTTGAACATGATGTCGGCTGATCGTTACTCTTTAAAGGATTCGTGTGCAATTTCAGCAGCGATATATTGTCTCATCCAGTCGCACACCTCCCATAAATTCGCCA
The DNA here is from genome assembly GCF_041954005.1 of Priestia sp. BR_2. Classification (NCBI taxonomy): domain Bacteria; kingdom Bacillati; phylum Bacillota; class Bacilli; order Caryophanales; family Bacillaceae; genus Priestia; species Priestia sp. BR_2. The sequence goes on from NZ_JAVFHM010000342.1 coordinate 429, forward strand.
CAGGTTCATTGCTGAAAGGCAATGCGTGCAAATAATTTGGCGGGCCGAAATCGATCGTAACCGACAAGCACTCTGCTCCCTCTTTACTACGATGTTGATAAATCTCGCGCCACCAACGGGTATGAGTTAAGAGTTCCTGCTGGTTTTCGAGAGCTGCGGGATGCGGAACTTGCGGTCCTTGAGCATAACCGACACGGGCATGAATATGGACGGATCTCGAGATCGTGAGCTTTACACTGTTGATCCTGCAGGCCGGGAAGGCCAGCTTCAACCCCATCGTATCCCGCCTCAGCGATTGGCTTGAAGCTTTCTTCCCAACTGCCGGTCATGCCCCACAAAGTCTTATATATCGCAACCTTCATTAGAACTTGGCCTCATAAAGCACAGGCCAGGCTTCACCTGCGAATAGCTCTCCATCTTTACCTGCCATCATTTGCGCATTAAAATGGCCATCTCCTCTTGGATTGTAGGTGTACCTCGTCTTCCCCGTCATCAAATGCACAGCCATCGAGCGTCGAGCGCCTTCGGTTATGTTAGGGCCGCTGCCGTGAATGGTCAGTGCGTGGTGGAAGCTTACCTGACCGGCTTTCATCACCATCGGAACTGTAGTGAAGCTTTCATTTTCCGGAATATCCATCGTTTCCTGCTGCTTCTCCATGTTTTGCTCGAAGAAATCACTCACGTTCAGAAGCCCCCATTTATGACTTCGCGGCACCATTTGCATACACCCATTGGACAAGTCCACATCGGTAAATGCCACCCACGCAGTAATGAGCGACGGCTCCTTACAGCATTGCCAATACGAATAATCTTGGTGCCAGCCCACATTAGCCGTTTCTTTACCATTACCTCTGCCCGGCTTATAAAGCAGTTGGTCGTGAAACAGCCGAATCGCATCGGCATGCATTAGTTTGGCTGCAATGGCTCCGATGGTAGGGTCGGTCGCAACCTGACGAAGCGTCCTGTCGGACCAATGAGAGTTATCCGTTTTTCGCAACGCTTTCGGGTTATGCTGACTTTCCAACCAATTGCATACCGGTTCTCTTCCCGTCTCGTATTCACCTTTGTACATCTTGTCTTGATGTTCCTTAATCTGAGCAAGCTCATCCTCCGAGAAGATGACCGGAGACATCCAATAACCATTCTCGTTAAAAAAAGCAACATCCCGCTCCGATGGAAGACAATTCACACGTACATCATGATGATTTACCATCCGTCAACACCTCATCCTAACTTTTTTTGAATCTGCTGTAATTATACTTGTGATACTGCGGAATGTATTTTTAAATAAATGCTTTAAATTTAAACATTTTCACCACACTGCGCAGGATGGACCGGTCAACGAGAGGTATTGTGATTCCGGAACTCGAGGGGGGATTTTCCACTGTGCCGCTTAAAGAATATGCTAAACGTATGGATCGATGTGAAGTGCAGCATAACGGCAATGGAACTTACCGATTCGCCGGTTTCAAGCAGCAAGTGCTTCGCCTTGTCCAAACAGAGTGAACGAATATAATCTCCGATGGTTACCCCCAAATGCTCTTTAAATTCCCGGGCCAGATGGGAACGACTGATATGGAACTGATGCGCAAGGTCATTGATTGTAAGATCGGCACGAATTTCGGCATGCAAGTAATTTAATATTTCGATAATGTCCGAAGGCAGTTTTTTCGCTCCATGATTTCTTTCTTGCGATGAGGCCTTATAAATTCGTGCTATGGAGACAAGCAATTGGATAAACAATCCTTGTACCATCGGTTTACTTAAAAAGATTTTCATGCGCAGTTCTTCAAAAATGTTATCGAATAAGCTTTTTATGAGACCATTTTCGTCCTTCTCCACCCGATTAAAACCGATTTTGTAATATTCCACTTCCAAGCTTCTCATCTGCTCGAGATTAAAGCCAAGGTAATACAACCTAAACGGCAAGTCTCCAGCGGCAGCTCCCTGATGACTTTCGCCTGGTTTCGTTATAAATAGATCTCCCTGACTAACGGTGTAGTAAAATCCGTCTATCGTAAACCACCCTTGCCCACTTTCCACATAACACAGTTCAAAATGTTCATGATGGTGACCGGGCACATGCCATGTTTCGTATAAAACGACTCCGATATAAGATAAATTTTCAAATTCGGTCTCGTAAGGAAGCTCGAAACGAATTTCTTTGTCTGATTCAAGCAAACGTGAATCCTTTGGTGTGTTATATTTGGTGGAACGTTTCTTCTCCATTTGGCCACCTCCCTTCTTCAAGAATATACTTAAGATTCAAGTACAACAAGGGTTTTCAAGACTCCAAAGCGAATGGTCGTCACACCTTGAGCCCGGTCAATACTACCCCATCGATAAGAGTCATAGGCGATTATCGCAGGCCGATTCGATCCATCAGACTACTTATTTGCCCTGTCTTCTCTCCACATCCTTGGCATTAATCATACCCCTGACCAGTTTCTCCTGCGCGGCAGCCACTTTGCAGGAACATTCCAACTGGTCGTCCGTAGGCTTCCGGGCTCCGGGCGATGGGATCACTGGGAGAATCGCCGCTATTTCATGCACTTCCTCCAACTTATTTGGGGTGGCTTAAACTGATTGTTCCCAGCAGCTCTGTGATAATGTGCGACAGCGATATCAAAAAACACGAATAATACAAAATCATGGTTAGAATAACAAGCTGATTTATAGTCATCATATCGGTAATCGGACCAAGTTCATGTCCATTACGGTAATAGGTACAAGTTCTTGTCCTCGACTCGGGACAAGAACTTGTACCTATAAAACAAAAAAAGTCGCTAAATAAGCGACTTTCCTTGGGACCTTGAACTTGTCTCTCAAAAGAACTTGATAACATTCTCCCACCCATACAATACTTGAGAGAGATCTCGAATGGTAACAATTAACCCCGTCTGGCATTTCATGTTGAACGTCCCCTTTTGTCGGTGGAAACAATGAAACTTTAGGCGGAGTTTCAATACTTTCGACAGCGTTTTACGTTCAGGAGTCAAAACGATCGAGTTTCCAAAAAACCTAGGTACCTTTAATGCGATTCCGTCTATACCCGCTTAGGATTCTCCGAATCGCTTAGCGGCTCGTTCCCGGGCCCGAGCGATCTCGACCTCTCGATTGCGGGGTTCGGCTTGAGTCACCAGAGAATCCAGCAGCTGCCGTGCAACGGCGGTAAACTCTTGCACCGCTTGGTTAAACGCCGCTTCGTTCGCTTTGGAAGGACGGTTAAACCCCGAGAGCTTCCTTGCGAATTGCAGCGCTGCAGCCTGAATTTCTTCATCCGTCGCAGGCGGGTCGAAATTGAATAAGGTCTTGATATTTCGGCACATGGCATTTTAAACCCCTTTCTTGAAATGAACGCACTTTGTTGTATCCAGCATAACATAGTTTGTTCATTCAAGTAGTTCTTCAACCTCTCAACCCTCCGTTTACGAAGTTTTATTCTGTATCGTCGAAAAAGCACACCCCGGGCGCGTTGCCGCGCTAATCGGAATGTGCTTAAATCAATTGTTCCCGCTTCTACTGCTGCTGCTGCCCCTCGATTAATTGAAGAACGCGATACAAGAACGTCGCCGCTTCAGCTCTGCTGGTCGTACTCTTCGGCTTCATGTAGCCGTTAGAGCCCGTAACCAGCCCATACTCGAACATCGTTGCCACGCTGTCCGCAGCATATGGCGCAATCTGGCTCGCATCACGGAAGCCCTCAAGCGTTGAACCGGATGCGGACGGCTTTTTTGCCCCCGTCGTTTGCAGCGCTCGGGTCAGCATAACCATAGCATCCTGGCGGCTGATTGAATCACGAGGAGCGAAGTTAACTTCGTTCACTCCCGAAGCGATTCCCAATTGCTTGGCGATGGACACCGCATCGTAGTAATAATCATTCGGCTTCACATCGGCGAACGTCGAGGCGATTTCGGCACGCAGGTCAAGCATGTTCACCAGCATCAAGATAAAATCAGCTCGCGTTACCTGATTTGCGGGGCTGAACGTGCCCTTTTCGATCGAGGTGCCTTTGACGATGCCTCTTTCGGCCAGCTTCTCGATCGCCTCGCGCGCCCATTCATGCTTGCCAAGGTCGGTAAATGCTGCCGGATTCTTGCCGCCGATAGCATAGACGCCGACATGGTCGATGGAGAATCGCAGCATATTCTTGTCTTTCTCATAAGACGCGCCATGAATTGCCGCCGCGCTGTCGCCCATCAGCTCGAAAGCTTGCAGATCAACAGCTTGCTCTCCTGCTTGAAGCGAATACGGAATGGCAATCGAAATCGATGCCCTCGCATTTTTCCAAGACAGAGCTTCACCGTCCAGTTGCAATGCAACTTCTACGATTGGCCTGTTGCCGATCCGCCCGGCCGCTTCGTTACTGCGATACTCGCCCGCATAATCGCTTACGATTACGAGCAGCTTTCCAGCATTCTCCTTGACTCCTGCCAGCATGTCACCAGTCAAAACAAGCTGAGCGTACGGCGTGGAGATATGCAGAATCAGATTAGACTGGTTCGTCAAATTAGCCGCCGGAAGCTCCAAAGCATAGCTCCCAGCCGCGTTCGACGACTTCAATTCAACATGAACATGTTTATTGCCTTTGCTGTCGGCCACTGCCCTCTGAATGGCGGCATTCAGATCCGACGCCCCGACCGCAGCGGCAGCCTGCTGGCCGTTCATCGTTGGGACAAGCACGGCTTTGACTGAACCGTCCGCTTGCAAGTTATACGGATTCTGCGCCTGACCGCCTCCGCCGCTGCCTCCACTGCTGCCTCCACCATTGCTTCCACCATTGCTTCCACCGCCGCCTCCATTGCCTCCACCACTCGTAGGCGCCTTGCGGTATTCGAAGGTTACCAGCTCGGGAATCGTCATGTCATCCGTTTCAAGCTCGACCGTATACTTCCCTTGCTCTTCTCCGGTCAACGTAAAGGCGATGCGGAAGCTTCCGTCATCCTCAGTGCCCGTCTGACCGGTATATTGAATGTTGCCTTTTGGGTCAAGCACTTTCACATACAAATGTTCTTTCTTGCCATTCATGACCAGACCGTCAATCGTGACTTTCTTCGTGGAAGCGTCCACAGCGGCTTGTATGCCGTCCAACGTCTTTAGTTCTTGCTGCGGAGCAAGATCGTACACGCCGAATTCATAGAAGGAATAACCGTAAAACGTTGCCCGATTCAATCCCTCGAACTTGATGTATCTTGCCGTCGTTGCCGGGAAAACCAGGGTGTTCTTGCCGTCGGCAGCTTTAACCACGCCATTGTTGCCGACTTTCAAGGGCTCCCACGTTTGCTTATCATCCGAGACGCTCAGACGGTATTGGTCCGCGCGCGCATATTCCCAATCGATGCGGATCGTGTCGAAGGTTTGCTGGCTGTCCAGATCAACCTGGAACCAAGACGTATCGCGAACTTCGCTTGCCCAACGCGTGGCCGGTGCGCCGTCGAGCGCCTTCGCAGGCTCCAGACCTGCGGCTTCCGTCGAGGATGCCTCTGCTTCTTTATCTTGTGCGATGCTGCCAGCCTCGTAATACACACCTTCCTTCAGCGCCGTATAAGCGCCTTCCGTTACAAACTCAAGGCCTTTAGCTTCTTCCAGCTTCGCATTGAATGCCAGCAAATAGTCCCTGGCTTGCTCAGGGTCGCTCTCTTGCGTACGCTCCATCATGATCAAGGCGTTGCGCATAGCGCGTACCGTATCGGCATTGCTAAGCTGCTTGTTGTCCGCGTACTTATCAACAAGAGCCAATAGGCCTTCAGCGCCCAAACGAGCTTCTATTACGAATTTAACCGTCTTGGATTTGGCAGCCGCCACCGTCAGCTCCAGCACATGTTTGCCCGGCTTACCCGTCAGATCTACAACAGTTCCTTCCGTATAAGGCTTGCCGTCATACTTGGCCGTAACTTTAACGATCCCGCTCCCGTCGTCTCCCGGAATGGTCCAGGTGAAGGCGGCCTGTGTCGTATCGGGCACGATCGTATGCTCCGAGATCGGCTGCCCGTTCATGAGCGCTACAACATCAGGCGGAGCAGCGTCTTGCTTCTGATAAGTGCCTTTAGAGAATTGGTAAAGCCAATCGTAAAGCACGCGGGTAGCAGGGTCTGTGCTTTTCGCCGCGTTGTATACAGCGTTGTTGCCTTGATAGTAAGCTTTATATCCATGCTGCATCAGACCGGTATCCACGCCGCTGTTCAAGTACTCGATGAACCGCTCGCGGAAGACGGCGTCGTTGATCATCCGGTCGTCGAATTCCAGCTCCAGCGACATGCCGTACCGCTTCGCCATATCCGCTGTATCCTCCAGACGCGAAGGGTCCAGTTTCTCGAAGAAATAGTTCGGTTGCAGAGATACGGCGTCAATGCCGACATCCTTCCACATGAATGCCTTATAGGCCATAAAATGAGGAATCCAGAACAGCTTCAGGCCTGCGTTATGAACGATGTCGCTCGCTCTCTTGACCATCTCCGGCCCGGTCGCATGCGTGCTGATTTGTTCCTCCAGCCAATACATGCCGACGAGCTCCAGGTTCGAGTAGCCCGCAGCCGTCCATCTGGCTTGCACTTCATCGACCCACCACTGAATCGCTTTGGACCTGTTATCCAGCGATGCGGCATCGCCGACCGCACCTACATCGAAGTTCAGATCCTCGCCGTCAATGCTGCCGAAGTCGGACTGATACTCGCCCGGTTCTGGAATCATCAGAACAACCTTCGTCTTATGGTCGGGCTCGCCAAGCTTCACGCCTGCCTCGACCGTCGCCTCGTTCAACGCGCTCATATCGCCGCCAGCGTTAAACGTTTTATCCAAATACCATTCCCATTCCTGTTTTCTGGCTTTGCCGGCCGCTTCCGCCGCTCCGAAGCCTCTGCCGTTATCCGACGTCAAGCCCAGATACAGTACGCCGTCGAACAGCCAATCGACAGACTCTCCCTGCTCGTTCACATAACTGATATTAGGGATAGCTCGTTCCTTCGTCCAATTTCCTGTGCCGTCCGCGTAGTGTCCGTTATACAGCAAGCCCAGGTTTTGAATCCCGCCAGTAGCATCTCCAGGCTGCAGGAGGGCGTACGGCTCAGGCTGTACCGGCTGCGCTCCGGCGATCAAGCCATCCGCACCGGTAATCGTCACCTCGTCGATCATGCTCCATGCCCTCGGATGCATGGAGAACACTACTTTCACATAACGAGCATATACGAGACCTTCGGTATAATCGCCACGCTTGACAGTTCCAGTTTCAGGGCTGCCATCCCATGCAAATGTCTCGATGTTGGTCTGGTCGCCCCATAACAACTGAGTTGCATTATGAGACAATACGCCCCAGCTCGCCCCATCGTCCGACGCGTAGAACGAAACGGTGAGCGGCACAAGCGTTTCGTTGTTCGGCCAATCGTGCAGGAAACGCGCGCTCACCTCCTGAACCGTCTTTTGCTCGCCTAGATCAAATACAACCGAACGGGATTTCTTGTTGCGGTGGCCCACCCAGTTGCCGCTGTCACGCGAGGGGTCGGCGGCATTGCCATCCGTCAGTTTCGTCCCGTCATCCGGGAAAGCACCCTCCGGCTGTTCCGACCATGTGTACGGTTTCCCTTGGGCCAGATTATAAAAGCCGGCGCTTTCTATGCCCGCCTCCTCCGCATACACGGAGGAGATTAATGATAACAGCATGACCGGGACAAGCAGCAAAGCAGTCAAACTTCGTCTAGTTTTCACCTAATCTCACGCTCTCTTTCTATGCATAATTAGTTCTGCTCCTGTTTCTTCAACTCCCCAAGCGCATCAAGCATATTTAGAATAACGGTCACGGCTTCAGCTCTCGTCGCCGAGGCGGCCGGCGCAAACCGGTTGTCACCGCGACCGTTCATCACTCCCGCCTCCTGGGCTGCTGCCACGTACGGCTTCGCCCAAGCCGGGATTTGATCCGCGTCCGCGTAAGAGAGCTCATGCCCTTCCGAAGTCTTCAGACCCAAGCCGCGAACAATCATTGCTGCCAGTTCTGCTCGACGAATCGAAACCTTTGGTCGGAATGTCCCGTCCGCATAGCCGCTGGTCAGGCCGGATTCCAAGGCCTGCGCAATATAAGGCTTCGCCCAGGTTTGAATCGAACCTGCGTCCGCGAAGTCCAGCGAACTGTCCGCACCCTGCAGCTTCAACGCTTTGACCAGCATGACGACGAATTCGTCTCTGCTGACCGTCTTATTCGGCTTGAACGTCTTGTCGGTGTAGCCCGTTACGAATCCAAGCTCAACCGCCCGTTTGATGGACGCTTCTGCCCAATGGCTCGCAATATCGTTCAGCCGAACCGTTGTCGATCCGCCGGACTCCCCGCCATTGCCGTTGCCGTTCTCATTGCCATTGCCTGGATCTTCACCTCCCGGATTCGAACCGCCGTTTTGGCCTTCTTCCGGATCAGGAGTTACTGGAGTCGGAACCCATCCTCCGCCGCCGGAGCCAGGCAGCGCTTTGATTTTGATCTTGAACGTTTTTTCCGCGGATGCAGCTCCCTTGCTGATCGTCGCGGTCAGCACGACCTCCATGTCGCCCGACCCGCTTGACGGACGTTTCAACAACTGTCCATTCGCATTCAGGTAGTCGGGTTTTGAGCTGCTCCAGACGATGCGCGTACCGAGCTGCCCTTTCTGCGGCAGGTAAAGGTTGGATGCGATACTTCCGTTCACATTAAGCTCGATCAGGTCCATTACGTCTTCGATAGTGAGACGATCGCGAGCAACGCTCAGCTCGGCATACGCCTGCTCGGCCTCAGGACGAGACAGTTGGGCGGATTGAATAGCCGCAGTCGCTTGCCCAATCGCTTGCTGAAGCTGTGCCCAACCCTCAGGAGAGTAATTGTCCTTCACAAGCTTGTCGGCCTCGATAGCCGTCAACAGATCGATAATAGGCCGTAGATTGCCGAGTTTATATTCCTCGCCGTACACTTCAAATTCCTCAAAGGAATAGCCGAACATAGTAGCTCTGGACACCCCTTCGAACTTCACGTATCTGGCTGGCGTGCTCTGGAAGGTAGTCACGACACGTCCCGGCTTTCCGTTAATCTCCCCGTTGTTGTCTTTCACAACGTTCGTCCAGTTCTCCTTGTCCTCGGACACGAGAATGCGGTACTTCGAACCATATGCCGTTTGCCACAAAATAGATACAGCATCAATGTTCTTCACTTGACCTAGATCCACCATGAACCAGGTATCGTCCACCCAATCGCTGGACCATCTGGTATCCCCTCTGCCGTCCACCGCTTTATCCGCCGTGTAGGACGAGGATTCCGGCTGCGAGGATTCAGCTTGCTTATGCAAAGCCAGATTTCCATGCAGGTCCAAGTAGGTGTTCCTTACGATGAGTTCGTCAATCAAGCCTTTAAAGGCATTCGTCTCGCTGCCGATTTTGGCTACCGGCAGAACGAATGTTTCCAGCTTGGAGCCGTCTTTGAGAGTAGCCGTATATTCACTGCCGTTAATGAAGATGGAGGTCTCCGTGTCGTCGCCGATCATACTGACATGGGTCCAGCGATCGGTCGGCAGCTTATAATTGAATTCGCTGACGTAATTTTCTTTTGTGATGGCGATTTTGCCGCTGCCCCCAATGTTGTATTTCAGCTGTCCGTCCGGAGATTCCAGCAGCACAACTCCTTGCGGGTTGTCAGCATCCGGTTTGATCCACACGGACATCGTCCAGCCGAAACCAAGCGTGCGAAGCGGCGTTTCCACGTAGCTGGCCCCGCCGTTTAGCCTCACGGCTTGACCGAAGATTCCTTTCTCTGTGCCTGCATTCACCGCGTTGCCGTCAAAGCCGTTCCCCGAACGGTCCGCGAAGTCTTCGTCGAAGGTATAATCCAGCACGAGATGCCGCTCATTGTCGATTTGAAGCTTGTGTGACTGATGAACACCCGGCGGGTCCACGTACTTTGCGGCATCCGCCTGGAAGCTTGCGAAGTTCCGATCGATGCGGTTGCCTCTCCACAGCTTTTCCGCCAGCACTTGCATGGAAGGCAAGATCCGCTGATGCGAGTCCACCATGGATACGCCTTTCTCTACGGACACATCGTTCCAGAGCGCGAACATGCCGCCTTTGACCTGCGGATGCGCATAAGGAAGCTTCGTCTCCAGCCAATCGTTGGGCTCCCACTCGTTGTAAATAAAATCGTAATTCAAATAACTGCGGTACAGCTGCGGAACGATGTAGAGCAAATTCGTATTGGTATTGATAATATCGTAGCCGAGCTCCACGGCCTGCTGAGCGCTTCCGTACGGTTCATACCAGATGTCCATCGTCGCATTGTTGCTGACCGGCGTCGTGCCGTCGTATGCGGACAGACTGCCCCATAGACGGGCGCGTTTGCCTTTGCTGTTAATGTGGTTAAGGAGCATATCCGCGTACCTGCGGAACGCCTCCTTGTCGTCGCCGAAATATTCATCCGTGCCGACGTGCACATCCGGGCCGACGAAGGTCGGATTGCTGCCGTCGAGATACTCGTCAAACAGTGCTTTAATGAAGTCGAGCGTCTCTGGACGATGGATATCCAGTTGATTGTTGCTGCCCAATCGAGAATCGTAGGCGATGAACGCGCCGGAGTGGCCCGGCGTATCAATTTCCGGCACGACGTTTACGCCGTATTCCATCCCAAGCAGCTGCAGGTCTCTGAATTGCTGCTTCGTATAATAGCCGTCCTTGCTCGTCACTCCCGGAAATTTCTCGCTCTCCAGACGGAAGTAACCGACATCGCCGACATCATCGTTCAGGTGAATCTGGAACCGGTTCATCTTATAGTAGGACATCAGCTTGACATAGTCCTGCAAAAACTCGATCGTATAAAACTTGCGGCCCACATCGAGCATAAAGCCCCGATCTGGGTATTTCGGATAATCGCGCGATTGCCCCTTAGGCATCGCTTTATGATCGGCAGCGTGGCCGAGCAGCTGCAAGATCGTTCTCGTGGCGAACATGACACCCGTCTGCTCGGACGCAGCAACAGAAGCATACTCGCCGATATTCAGCTCATATCCCTCTTTCCCCAATCCCGTATGCGCGGCATCCAGCATCAAATAGATATCTCCCTCTTGAGGAGAACCAACCTCAACGGTCAGTGACAACTTCGTTAAATCCAATAAGTCCTGCTGCAAAATGTCAGCCGTCCCCCGCAGAGCCGCCTCATCATCTGCGCGAATGACGATTTTGGATTTGTCCGACAAGCGGAACTCGCCGGTTGCGCCCAGCCACTCACGCAAAGAAGGAATGACGCGCGGCTCCGGGTTCCGATCGCTCGTCTGCTCGTAGAGACCGGGTACGGTGACTAGCGCATTATCCGTTAAAAGATAAGTCGGATCGCTGTCGCTCTGGATTTGCAGCAGCAGCTGAACCTGAGTATCGACAAGCGGCGCATGAATATTGCCCTGCACGTCGATCACCGGCAAGCTGGCCGTGTTCACCAGCGTCAGCGTATAACCTTCCGGTACAGCGGGCAGATTCAGCAGGGTATCCCCTTCCGAGACGACGATGCTGTTTTTCACCGCGTCCATAATTGGCTGCAGTTGAGGTCTGCCTTTGTATACCTCGAATTCCCAGAAGGAGTATCCGTAATAAACGCCTTCAATAGGACGTCGCGTCTCCCCTTGAAACTTGACGTATTGCGCCACAGTCGGCTCGAAATCGATCGTATCTTCACCCGGCCCGGACGCGACGAGCACGCGGTTGTCCGCGAATACGTTCCGCCAGGATACCGCATCGTCGGATACGAGAATCTGATATTGCTCCGCCGGAGTTTGCCAGTTGATGATTACTCTTCCGATTTCTACAGGCACACCCAGATCAACGTAAAACCACTGATCGTCCGTTCTTTCCGAAGACCAGCGGCTTGCATGTTCGGTGCCCCCATCGACCGCTTTCTCAGGTCCGAGAAAATCCACTTCGTTCGACGACGAATAAGCCGTCTTCCCTAGAGCCATATTCCCTGTTGCGGCATTGGACCTCTCCGAAAGGGTGGTCACCATTATGAAAGCGGTAACAAATATAACCAAAAAAATAACCCTCTGCCGTAAACCCACGAATAACCCTCCCTTTGTCATTTGCACGAATTACCACAAGCAACCCGCATGACCTTCCATGCTATTTGTTGCGGCAACTTCATTATAAGTAGAGGGCAATGAAGCATCGATATACATGTGTTTACATTCCATATACAAATGTGGACATTTGGCCTTCTACGGTGAATCAAGGCTATGGATGCCAGCATTTGGATTTTCTTCATGTTATCGAATATCGAATCCTTCTATAGGTTCGGTCAGTTTGAAATATTTCTTTATATAATTCGGGTTATCAGAAGCATTTTGATGGTTGGGACTAAGTTCGTCCCCAACAGTTATCCAGCAGCCCGTCGGACGACATAATAAGTCGGATTAGAATTGTGTCTCATGGCATATAGACGGCTTGATATGCACTTCAAATAGCTTTTTCTCCAAAATCAATTAACGGATTGTAATGTCAGATGCGACAGCTCCTCTGAAAGGGATTCGTGTTCCTCTTCAACTTTTACGATCCTCCAATAATGTCTTGCTGCGACTCAAATGGTTTCATCCGAAACATTTTCTTTATGCATCGCTACGCCTGCGAAATAGTGCGGTCTGCTTAACGCAACATAAGCCAGTTTTAATGTATCTTTCACAAGCGATTCTTCAATCAATTCAGATTGGTGAGTAATCCTGCCCGTTACCTTAATGAAATTGAATGGAAATATAGTTAGACGCTTATCTAATTGTAATCGGCTCATGTTCTTATCCTTTACGGCAATCGGTACAAGTTCTTGTCTTCGATTAG
>NZ_JAVFHM010000343.1:0-665 GCF_041954005.1 Priestia sp. BR_2
CAGTTCTCCTCCGTGCAAATCAATAATTGACTTAGCAATAGCTAACCCAAGTCCGGAGCCATCGGTTTGTCTTGAAGTATCCCCTCTTTTAAATCGTTCAAACAGCTCATCTGCCTGCTCATTTAATTCATATTTACTTACATTTTTAAAGGTTAGTTTCACTTGTTCGTTTATTTCTTGAACAGAAATATAGACACGCGTTTGTTCAAGTGAATATTTCAATATATTCTCTATCAAATTGTCAAATACTCTCCATAATTTTTGACCATCTACAGTAGCAAATAGCGGCTTTTTGAGAGATTGAATACGAAATTGCAGAGTTGAATCTTCAATTGCTTCATTATATTCAGCTAAAGCCTGATGAAGAAGCTGGTTAATATCAATTTTGTCTTTATGCAATTCTACATTTCCACTCGCCATTTTTGACACTTCAAATAAATCATCAATAAGTGTCTGTAAACGTTTTGATTTACGGTCAATAATTTCAACGTAAGCATGTTGTTCGTCCGAAGTAAGATCTTGTGACTTTAGCAACGCTGTATATGTCATAATAGAAGTCAATGGTGTTCTTAAATCGTGACTGACGTTGGTAATTAACTCTGTTTTCAAGCGTTCACTTTTAACTTGAACATGCTGAGATGTTTGAATCTGCTGCTGGATATGAT
>NZ_JAVFHM010000344.1:0-610 GCF_041954005.1 Priestia sp. BR_2
AAGTATAGCCCTTTAGCGCGAGTACAAATTCTTCACCGCCGTACCGAGCAAAAAGGGCTCCTTGCGGTAATACGGACTGACAGGCTTTTACGACATGTACAAGCACCTGATCGCCGGTATAATGACCATACGTATCGTTCACTTTTTTAAAATAATCAATATCAAGTAAAAGAAGTGCGAAAGAAGATGCGGACTTTTTTGCTTCATCAAATGCTTGCTTGCTGTGCTGAAAAAATGCCCTGCGATTATAAATTTGCGTCAGCTCATCGTAATAAGCTTGATTTTCAAGCTTTAGCTGAAGTCTTTTTAGCTCCGTGATATCCGTAAAAATAAGCAGCAAGCCGTGACTGTTGTTAGCATACTGCAAAGGAGAGGTGCGAACTTGATACGTATACTGAGATTGATCCGCAGAAAAAAGCTGCAGCTCTTGACTGCTTTTTTTATTTTCTAATGTAAAAGGAAATGAACTGTCCGATAGCGTGAACCTAATATCAGCAAAACGTTTTCCAAACATCGCTTTTTTTCAGCTGCGGAAACATGTTCTTCGATGCTAAGTTAAATTCAATTAACCTGTAAGCTTCATCAAGCACGATAACACCGTCATTGATGC
>NZ_JAVFHM010000345.1:0-721 GCF_041954005.1 Priestia sp. BR_2
CACTTATACTTTTCCCTATGCATAAAAGTATAAGTTCACAAATAAAAAGGCTCTTATCATAGAAGAAATAGAGCCTTTTACCATATTATTTCCGATCATATGTTTTATGTTAACTAAAAGTGTATTCCTTTTGGAAGCCCTTTCACTTATAATCACAATTCATCCAACATTGTAACCAGGGCCTTGTTTAATATACTTTCATTTATCGTTTTTAGCCTGGGCGAATTTCCTTCTATGTATATCAAGATAATCCTCTAGAAGTACCTTTGCTGTAAGCAAAAGTTCAATTAATTCTTTTACTGTTTTTAACTGAAAATGTTCATTGATAATACCTAACCTAATATTTATATAAAATGATTGCAGAGTAGGTAAAAAATTCGTAGTAGTTGTATCAATTACCTCAATAATATCACTATGTTTATCCCATTTATCTGTTTTAAGATGAAGTTTTTGATTAGCTTCTGTTAAATCCATATGGTTTAAACTTTGGTTATTTATTATTTCTTCTATTAGCCTCAGTTGAATTAAATTATATGCAAGCTCTTTATCTACAGCATTTAAAGCTATGTATTCTTGTTTAACTTCTTTTAACTCGGTTCTTTTTTCTTGTTCCCTAAACTTTATATTCAAACTATATTTAGTATTTAATCAAGTTATTGTACCACCTAACAAATTACAAATTCGACCTTAAAACAACGAAGTATAATCCATACTCCACCTC
>NZ_JAVFHM010000346.1:0-970 GCF_041954005.1 Priestia sp. BR_2
CAGGTGAATGCAGCAAAAGGCGATTTACGTACAAAGTTGCCCTCTGCTTTAGTGACCCCAGGACACTGGAAAAAAGGAGATCAAGGACTAGCCAACTAGTTCTTGATCTCCTTTTCGTTCCTAGAACTGGTTTTATGAAAACTAAAAAATACAAATCAGTGGGCCATATTACACGAATCTTTAGATAAGGTAGGAAGACATTTTTAAGAATGTTTTCCTACCTTATCTAGTGAAAATTATTGTATATACTAGAAGAGGCCGAAATTTGAAAGCTCATATTCTCTTAATTACAAGCCATGAGTTCTATCCATAAAGTTCATTAACTTAAATTTTTGGCAATGTATGACTAAGTTCTTTACCAATAAGATTGGCTGAAACTGGTTTCTTTCCTATTTCCCTAGCCCATACCGATAATTGTCCAATATGGTGTATCTCGTGAGCAATCATATGACGCATAACTTCTCCCCAAGTATCAGTTGCTATACTTCCGTCTGGTTGTGGGTCATAAAGAATATTATTTTCCTTTTCTGCATTCCAACCCCTAACAAACTCTCTTACCTCAAACTGAAAGTGTGTATCTAGCTGGCGAACTTTTTCTAAGCTTTGATATTCCTCAAAACTCTCCTGAAAATCATCCTTTCCCTGAAGAACGCGAACCCAACTCCACTCTACATCAACAATGTGAAAGAGCGTATGTAATATTCCTCCTACTCCTCCTGTTCGTTTCTGAAGCAATTCCTCTAGTGGAATATTCTCACACCATTTATACCACTCTTCTCTAACCAACCAGTTATAATGAAACATAGTTTGCAAACTAATTCCTCCGTTTACTGTATTTTTCACTTTGTCTCTTTTTTAATGGGGTTATTAATTAGTTCGACAAATATTTATAGATACCTATCTCATTGGAATAGGACAAAGTAATACATAGGGTCGTATAGGTTGTTTTATTCCTAGAAAACTATAATAT
>NZ_JAVFHM010000347.1:0-975 GCF_041954005.1 Priestia sp. BR_2
ATCTTAGAGTTATTTGTGTAGCGTTAGGTTACCTAAAATCTCGGAAATACAAAGGAGAAAGTCTACACCTACTTATAATTGGATGACGTAGGGTCACACGATGGATTTTCTGTATTCGTTGATTGCGCTAACTTGGTTAAATAGTAGCATTCTTCCCTCATCATATGATCTGCCATTAAAGGAGAAAACGTGCTAAGCATTTCGTTTGATAGTTCCAATTCTTCTATCTCATGAAGAAACACTTGAAATAATTCGATTTCTAACTTGACGTCTTTGTTCATTTTCTTTTCTACTGCATCAAGACTATCTGAAATAGCTCCAGCATGTCCTGCAGCATCTAAGGTCCATAGTAAATGATGGTGGAGCTCATGAAAGGTGGGTGGAACTTGTTGTTGCTCTAAGTAGTTAAGACTTGGTAAATACTCATCAAGTTCATTGACCATATGATTTAGAAAAGTAGGTGTAAGATGAATAGTAAAATCAGTTATTAGGTGCTTTTTTAACAAGGATAATTTAAATTCTTTGAGTGATAATGCTTGGGCTTTAGCCTCCATTGTAAGATTCTCTATTTTATTAGGCGGACCTTTGACACTGTCTAACAAAGTAGTAAACGTTTGAATAAACGTTTTAGCCATTTGTATTTCTTCTTTCTCTTTTTCTGCTAAAGCATCTAAAATAAATTGGGAATGGTCTTTCAAAACTCGAATCCAAAATGTATGTTCAAAAATTGCATGTTGAGTATAAATGCTATTCATTATTTTCCTCCCTTAATAAGATAGCTACCTTTCATACATATTAAAGAGAACCTGTTTATATTAATGTATAAGAGAAAATCTAGAACATTTAGGCTATGTATTTTATATACACTATTAGTTAACATAATCAATATTTTAGGAATAAAAAGAGACCTTGATTTATAAGGTCTCTACAAGTTAGCAAGCTTTTGATCAGCTACAAATTTCATAAGGATACCTG
>NZ_JAVFHM010000348.1:0-1295 GCF_041954005.1 Priestia sp. BR_2
TACTTTTCAACACATAATCCCTTCTTTCTTCTCACTCTCTCATTATACTGGGATTATGTAAACAAAATATAGTGGTATTTTATTGAATTTTCAAAAAAATAAAACCATATACAGAAGGTGCGCTTTTTATACACCTCTCTAACCTCTGTCTCAAAGAGAAACCTTGTTAAATCAACGATGTATAAAAAGATGCATAAAGTAAAAAACTCTTCTTCCTGCGAACCCTTTTCTATCAAGGGTTCTTTTTTGTGATTTGTTGCGAAAATGGTGATTATGTTAACTAAAGATGTATATCATATACTGCCTAAAAACAGAAAAAAAACTACTGGCTCATTCGGCACCAATAGCTTTTTTGCTAAGGAAGAAAATTAGTTGTAGATGCCTCACGGCGTCTTGGATAGTTTGCTCAAATTATTATTAATTATTACATCAGCAAAAAATCCGTTCTTTTATTCAAATAGTATAGATAAAAGTAAAAATGTAAAGAATGGAAACTATCAAAATATAAGCATACATGGAGGCCTCACGGAATATGGAAACCTCAAAATTAAGTATCAAGGGACAGATTACCATTCCAAAATACATACGGTCGCTGCTAAATGTTAAACCAGGGGAGCGCGTTGCTTTTATCGAAGAAAACAGTGAGATCATCATAAGGAAGGTATTTGTTCAAGCTTATCCAGCTGATATCGGAAAGGAAGGCATAAAAAGATCATGATGCAAGTTGAACTAAAAAAATCTCGAAGACGAGTAGCCGATGTCAGCATTTTGGGAACCACGCAACTTCATTTAAGAAATCCTTATGTCATTGCGTGGTGGTCAGCGACGGTTCCCGGTTTTGGTCATCTATTATTATCTAAGTATCTAAGAGGATACGTGTTAATCCTGTGGGAAATGGTCATTAATACTCAAGCAAAAATCAACCTTTCTATGGTGTACGCGTTTACAGGGCGTTTTGAGATGTCCAAAGATGCTCTTGACTTACGTTGGATGCTGCTTTATGCGCCTGTTTATATTTTTGCTATCTATGATAGTTACCGGACGACTGTAGACTTAAACAAAATCTATATTTTAGCCGAAAGGGAAAAGGCGGAATATACCACCTTCCAAATTAGTCCTTTGGAGATTAACTATTTAGATAAGCGAACACCGTGGGTTGCCGTCATCTGGTCTGTTGTCATGCCTGGTATGGGGCAGCTTTATATACATCGAATTGTCACTGCTTTTTATTTGCTCGGTGTCTGGATTTTAATTTGTTACCAATCCCAAGTCCTTGAAGCGATTCACTATACCTT
>NZ_JAVFHM010000349.1:0-836 GCF_041954005.1 Priestia sp. BR_2
AAGATTTGTATACGCGACAGGGATTCGCCCGTGATGTCACTAACGACTGGTGCATTAGATGCTTTGTATTTTGCTACCACTGTACTGTATGTGTACGCACTGTACCCAGCGCTATTTTTTACCGTTACGCCTAGTTTTGTAGTAGCCGCTTGAGGAGCTATTGCAATGCTATACGTTCCTTGCTTGGTTGCTACTCCTCTTCCTAACACTGTTGAGCCTTTTTTTACGTACACAATACTGTTTGCTTCAGCTATACCTGTTACATTTGTATCTTGGTCAGTCACTGTGTGGATAACGGGAGCATCTGGTTTTTGAACAATTTTTAAAACCGTACTGTATGTATAGCTACTATACCCAGCGCTGTTTTTCACCGTTACGCCTAGTTTTGTATTAGCGGGTTGAGATGCTATGGCAATACTATACGTTCCTTGCTTGGTTGCTACTCCTCTTCCTAGCACCGCTGATCCTTTTTTCACATAGACAATACTGTTTGCTTCAGCTGTTCCGCTGACTGATGTATCTTGATCATAGATTTTGTTAATGGTTGGCGCTTGTGGTTTTGTTACTTTTTGTATAACTGTTTTATACGTGTAAGCACTGTATCCCACGCTATCTTTAACCACTACGCCAATTTTAGTTTTAGCTGCCTGCGGCTGTATAGATACTGAGTATGTACCTTGACTGGATACTGTACTACGCCCTAACAACGTTGAGCCTTTTTTCACATACACGACTTCCAGGTGCTGCTTTCCCGGTAATCTTCGCATCTTCTGATGTGATGTCGTTTACTTCTGGCGCATTTGGCAATACCTGTCTCTTATCCACATTTGACCCTT
>NZ_JAVFHM010000350.1:0-146524 GCF_041954005.1 Priestia sp. BR_2
CATTCGAGACTACATTACTTACTATAACTCAATTCGCATTCAAACAAAACTAAACAACCAGTCGCCGTTTCATTTCCGGCAACTGGCTGCTTAAACTTGCAAGGTGTTTTGATCCCTGTCTCACAAACGGGGGGCAGTCCCAGGTTCAGATGCTTCTATTCTTAATATACATACAGCCTATTAATGGTTAGATGTGAGTACCAAGCCGGAACGGGTTTGCGGTCCGACCTTGCGCACGGAAACCTGATTTTGCTCGGCCCAACGCGTGAGACTCCGAATGCCTTCACAATTCTTCTCTTCAAATTTAAAGCAGCAGTACATCGGATTTACGCTCTTATCCTTGAGGCTAATTTGAAAAGCGGCTTTATGGCAACCGGAAACCTTGATTTCGCGGATCTGTTCAGCGTGAATCTCTACGCCGTTGATCGAAATCGTCTCCGATTTCTCCTGAATATTCACTTCCCGCTTCACCAATCTCGCATAACCTTCAATAGCCAGTGCCGCAACGACAACGACATTCACGGCCATCTGCATATAGAAGAAGAAAGGATAGGAATATTCGGTCAAGGTGGCTACCTGAAACAGGATAATGCTAAGGACAAAGGAAAACAAAATAACGTCTTTCATTCTGGTAGAGTAATGGATCGCATATTTCATGATTAATCAGCTCCGTTCATTCTGTAAGGGTTTTCATTCAGCTCTTACCTTATTATAACACCACTGTACATAATTTTGACACATATCATTCACATTTTTGTCAAAAAAATATTTGCCTCGCTCCTTATCCTATGCTTATCCATTTCGCGTCGTGTCGTTCATGGTCCAACCAACCATATAAATACACGGTTTGTTTCCTGACAACAAAAAAAGAGAGCATCCCGCCAGATCCAAGATCCGTTGGGACGCCCTTCGCTTCAACACTTTTATCTTTACTTGGTTAACGCCGTATTGCCTTCCTTTCCCCGAAACCATTTCATCACGACAGATACGGTATCAATAAGGGTAATGATCACAATGACGTAAATGAGGCCGTCCCTGGATCGATCCCAAATTGATTTTACGGTCTCATACGCTTCATCCCCCGGTGTTACGAAACCCGCTTGAACGAGCTGATCCATGAATGTCGGATTCCAAATCGTCATATCGGAGAACAGGATCACCGTAACGATAACGGAAGCAACGTTAAATATGACATGCATGACGGCAATCTGCGGCGTCCACTTTCTTGTGATTAATTTCCTGGCTTCATTGAATATGCTGAAGGCGGTAAGAAGCCATATCAGCGGCAAATACTTGGCGAAGGCCGCCTGTTCAAACACCGGAATGGCGATCGAGTTTTCGTCGAATCGATGAACACCGATCAAGTTAATGGAAAACGTGAACAGGACGAAGAACAGCACGGAAAACAGGATGCCGAGCACCGGCTCGATCGGTTTAATCCGAGCGGCTGGTTCCGGAATTGCAGGCAATTCCGAGGGTTTCCAAGGATCATTGGGGACCTGGCGAGCCCCGCGGTATTCGATAAAGGCAAAAATAACGGTAACCCATGCAAATCCGTGGATTCCCACGCTAAGCAGCGAAACAAGTAATTCCAGCAGCTTCTCGGCAGTGGGTTCCGTGCTTGTAAAGAAATCAATGATGTAGACGATGCCAAGAGCAACGGCTATCGAATACAGTACGATCTTCAGGACGGACCAATAGCTGTTAATCAAACCCGGACCTATGAGATACCTTTCCCTTCCTCTGTATCTGGCTGCCATTTCCCCGGGCGGCCCGAGCTCAAGCAGCACCTGCTCCACCTCTTCCAAACTTGCGGTCTCTACGCCGACTCCGCGGTCTTCGAGCATGTCTTCGACGAGTCCTTGAAGCTCCTTCTCAATATCCGTCCGCTGCGATTCGGGCAGCTTCTGGGTCACCGCATAAATATACCTGTTAATCAGATCCATCACCTTAGTCCCCCTTGTCATTCACAAGTCCTTCCAGACTTGTCCTCATATCCTTCCATTCATGGTAGAGCTGCCGATATATGTCCTTGCCTGTCTGACTTATGATGTAATATTTTCTGGGCCGGGCTTCATTCGTATCCCACTCGCTGTTAAGCAAGCCTTGTTTCTCCAGCCGACGCAGCAACGGATAAAGCGTACCCGCTTCCACGTTGATCCCCCTCTCCTGCAATATGGTCACCAATGAATATCCATACTGCGGTTCGGACAACTGACTGAGAACACCAAGGATGATCGTACCCCGCCGAAGCTCCTGCACCATACTGTTTAAAATATCCTGATCCTCTGGCATATCATCATCTCCTGGAAATTATTATACTGTACGTCACACACTAATGTAAATAAACAATTAATAAATTTTTAAAAATATTTTAGTTAACCTTATGTTAACGGCTCCCAAGCTTGATGGCTACCATAATTCAAGCATTTCCTTGTACGCAAAAAAAGGTTATCCTACAGCCGTGACGGACCGTAAGATAACCTTCTCTAAATACGCTCACCCATAACCGGGTTCCTGATAATGTTCACTTTCTGGGAATGATAAGCCAATCTCCATAGTTCGTTGGCAGCTATATGTTCAGCCGCCTATCTATCTCGATTTTCTGGGAAAACCGTTCTGGTATTGTGCCGGAATCGCGATCTCCTTCTGAAGCACCGTTGCTGCTTCTAATGCCCAGTACGGATTGCGCAGCATTCCTCTTCCAACAGCGACGAGATCAGCGTCTTCGTTGCCTATTACCGCATTCGCCAAGGCGGGTTCATCCAAACGGCCCACGGCAATGACGGGTACTTGCAGCGCTTCTTTGATCTGTCTGGCTAGCGGTACTTGGTAGGCGACGTGGGTGCCCGGTCTTCCTTCCGCCGCGATTGGTCCTTCGCCGCCAGCGCTGACATGGAACATGTCAACGCCTGCAGCCTGATATATCCTGGAGAATGCGATGCTCTCTTCGATGCCATAACCGCCCGTTACGTATTCTCTAGCCGAGATTCGCATGATTAGCGGCATGTCCTCAGGCATTTCGCTTTTTGCGGCTTGAATCACTTCTTGGCCGAACTTGGTTAGATCCTGGCCGTATTCATCCGTTCTCCGGTTAGTCAGTGGAGAATGGAATTGATGAATCAGATAGCCGTGGGCTCCATGCAATTCAATCGCGTCAAAACCGGCCTTCACCGCACGGCGTACAGCCACGCGGAATTTTTCCACCATCTGCTTAACTTCTTCGGTTGTGAGTGCCCTTGGCGTTTTCGAGTGCTCATCGAATGGAATAGCCGATGGGGCAACGGGCGTTTC
Organism: Priestia sp. BR_2; assembly: GCF_041954005.1. Classification (NCBI taxonomy): domain Bacteria; kingdom Bacillati; phylum Bacillota; class Bacilli; order Caryophanales; family Bacillaceae; genus Priestia; species Priestia sp. BR_2. Next base: position 3,295 of record NZ_JAVFHM010000350.1, read on the forward strand.
CGCGTCCTCCGCTTTGCGTCCGGCATGCGCAATCTGAATCGCCGCCTTGGCGCCATGCTGATGTATCGCTTCAACTATGCGGGCCAAAGCGGGAATCTGCTCATCCGACCATAACCCAAGATCATAATCGGAAATACGGCCGTCCGGTTCCACATCCGTCATCTCCACGATAACGAGTCCGGCTCCGCCGATTGCCCGGCTTGTATAATGCAAATAATGCCAATCGGTGGCAATGCCGTCTTTGTTCGTTACCGAGTATTGGCACATGGGGGGCATAACCACCCGGTTTTTCAGATCTAACGATTTCAATTTATATGGACTGAGTAAATGTTCCATTCAGAGACACGCTCCTTCTATCCTCATGATTTGATCTCTTTAAACAAAATGCATGCACATGCATCTAAGTTAGCAAAACAAAGACCATTCGTCAAGAATGGCTGTTGAAACGATCTAGTTACCCTCGAATATGCTTCAATGCATCTTCCAGACCATGCTTCATTTTGGGCATTGCGAATTGCTGCTCCAGCACGTCTTGGACCGTGTTCTTGGCTTTTTGCAGCTTCTCTTCGCCAATCGGAGTCAGTGACGTGTAGATTCCTCTCCTGTCATCCTCGCAAATCGCCCTTTGCATGGCGCCGCAGCCTTTGGCTTCAAAGCGGCTGACCAGTCTCGACATCGCACTCTGGCTTAGCCCCACCATCGTTTGCAGCTGCTGAAGCCTTAATTTTTGCTCGGGAGCCTCGGACAGAAATAACAGCACGTAAAATTCATTCAGCGATAAATCGTGCTTCTGCTGGAGCTTTTGTTCCAGCTCGTTGGAAATCAATGCATGAATCTGCGTCAAGGATAGCCAACTTGTGATGAGTTGTCGCGTTTGATCGGCTGACATAGGGTCTCCACCTGTTCCGGTATATTTCCGCCAGAAAGTTCGTATTACCATATAGCGGGTCACTGTCAGTTATTAATAATAGCAAGTCCCTGTTTCCGTCGTCAAACCTGCGATGGGGCGTTAGCATACGGAACGGAAATTCATGCCAGTCCTCACGCACCGCAAAATGCGCTAAGACTGACACGCTGTCCAGGCTTTTTTATCGTAAAACCCGTTACTTAATCTCCTGCGGCTCCTTGCCCAGCAAACCGAGCATGCGAAGTCCGTATTGTATTCCGTCTTGGCCGACATCGCGGGTGACATGCCTGGCCGCCTGCTTCACGATCTCCGGCGCATTGCCCATTGCCACGCCGTGGCCCACGTACGACAGCATCTCCAGATCATTCAGATAATCGCCAAACGCGACGGTATCCTCCAGATCGATGCGCAGCAGCTGAATCAATTGTTTGATTCCTTCGGCTTTGGAGCCCCCTGCCGGTAACACGTCAATTCCATAGGGGCCCCAGCGCACGAAATCGAACCGCCCTTCGAATCTTTTTACGTAATCGGCCTCCTCATCCTCGGTACAGAATACAATGGCTTGATATATATCGCGGCCCAAGTAATATTCCGGATCGTATTCCGGGATCGTCAGTTTCAGCTCCCCCCAGCTGGAATCGATATGGACATGCTCGGTTACGTTCATCTTCATCGCTTCGCTGCCGGCATAGATAATCGGATGATCCAGCCGAACCGCTTGTTCCGTCAGCTCCTGCAAGGCATCCTCCGCCAGAGGATTACCGTAGATCGGTTTGCCTTCATAAACCACATATTGACCGTTCAAGCAAACATAAGAATCGATGCCGAGCTCTTCCCGCAGCTCTTCAAAATGATAGGGGGCGCGTCCCGTAGCAATGGCTACGATATGGCCGGCCTTCTTTAATTCAGCAATGGACTCCTTCGTTGTCGCCGGAACCTGCTTCTCATGATCCAGCAGCGTACCGTCAATATCAAAAAATAGGATCTTCTTCATCAATAACGCTCGCCTCTCTTTACGTATATTCAAGCTTGTAACTGTATTGTAAATGATGAAAAGCATTTCAGAGCAAGCCATAATTTTACCAAGCTCCCCTGGGTCAGCCTTGATAACGCCAAAAAACCGCAGTAGAGCACTCTTTTCAGATATCCATTTTAATGAACAAGAAAGCCGGTCAGCCAGACGATTTACCAGCATCCGGACCAAAAAAGGCCCGCCTGTTCAGGGCGGACCTTTCGCTTATGGCTTTATTTCGCTTCAGAGCGGACCTCTTCAAGCATCTTATCATTGAATCCGAATATCCAGGTCAGCACGAACGTAATCGCCATCGCCGTCAGGTTGCACAAAATGTAAAGAGGAAGCTGGCTGTTCAAGTACAACAGCGTGCCCGGGATGACGGTAATGGCCATGCCTGTGGCCTCAAGCTGAAAGATGGAAGCCATGAAACCGCCCACGCCGCCCCCGATCAAGGCGATAACAAACGGTCTGACGTAACGGAGGTTGACCCCGAAGATCGCCGGCTCGGAGATTCCCAGCAAGGCGGAGAATGCCGATGGCAGGGATAATGCCTTGAGCTTTTTATTTCTCGTCTTGAGTCCGACAGCCAGACAAGCTGCACCCTGCGCTGCCATGGCGCTGGTCACGATCGCATTGAACGGATTGCTCCCTGTCTTCTCAAGGAGTTGGATCTCCAGGAAGTTGAAAATATGATGCACCCCGGTGACCACAATGATCTGGTTAAAGAAACCGATGACCAGACCCGCGATACCGAACGGCAGCTCCAGCAAGAACGTCGTCGCGTTCAGAACCACTTCTTCCAGGGAGTGGAACACGGGGCCGATCGCAAACAGGCCGAGGGTTATCATAACGAGCAAGGTCAGAAACGGGGTAACGATCAGATCGATGGCGTCAGGAATGCGTTTTCGCAAAAATCTCTCGAATTTCGCGCCCAGCAGTCCAATGAAGAATGCCGGCAGGACCGAGCCCTGATACCCGACAACCGGAATGAAATCAAAGATCATGAGTGCCTCAGCCGAGCCGTTCGCCACGCTGTACGCGTTGGGAAGAGCCGGGTTAACCAGCATCAATCCCAGGACGATACCCAGCACGGGGCTGCCTCCGAACACCCTGAACGCGGACCAAGCCACCAAGGCGGGCAAGAAAGCGAAAGCCGTATCCGTCAGTACCTGGGTGAAGAGCAGGAAATTAGCCGAGATATCATCCGGTGTCGCACCGAACCAGGCAAGCACGGTATCCTGGGTCAGCAGCCCCCGTAATCCCATGAACAAGCCAGTGGCGACCAATACCGGGATAATCGGCACAAACACGTCACCGAATGTACGAATCGCCCGCTGAAACGGATTCCCCGACTTTTTCGCCTGAGATTTCAGTTCTTCCTTGCTTGTGCTCTCCATTCCAAGGGATTCGACCGCTTCAAAAATCTGATTGACGGTTCCTGTTCCGAAAATGATCTGGTACTGCCCGGAGTTGAAAAAGGCTCCTTTGACCTTGTCGATCTGCTCGACCTTCTTCTGGTCAATCTTCTTCTGATCATGAACCATGATTCTCAGCCTGGTGGCACAATGGGCAAAGGAAGCGATGTTCTCCCTGCCGCCAATGGCTTCCACTACCTGCCTTGCGATTTCCCGATTATCCGCTGCCATGTTCATTCAGCCCCTTCTTTATCTTTTACGGCTTCGGTCAGATCCCATTTCTCGACCTTCAAGCCGGCACTGCCGTTCTGTACGAAAAATCGAATGTTACGGCTGTTCCACTTCGGAAAAATTCTGCTTGTAAACACCTCTTCGCCATCGTTGATGAACAGCTCGACCGAAGAAATGTCCACGAACAGATGAAATTTGATCGAATTTCTTTCGGTTGGCAGCATACAGGATCGTTCCGCTCCGTAATCACTGACAATCGTTGCACCCGAAGAAGAGCGATCCAGCGTAACCTTCCGTTGGCCGGATTCATATCGAATAACGGTTCGTTCCCCTTCGCCAGCCCGAAATTCAATGCCAACGACGTCCGCCTCGATGGCTTGGAACTCGCATATCATTTCGAATGCGGTTCCTTGAACCCCCTCGTAACTCTTCACTTCGCTGTGAAGCGTATCCACTGCCTGAGCGGCATGATCGCGGAGCGCTTGAAGCTCGGGAACCGGCTGTTGAATCAGCCTGCCTTCACGGAACGTAAGCATACGCGGAAGCGTCAAACAATGGGCCCAGCCATGCGAATCGGTGGGATACCCGATATCCGGCAAACCCATCCAGCCCACCATGATGCGCCGGTCTTTCTCATCCAGCATGGTCTGCGGCGCGTAGAAATCAAAACCTCTGTCCAGCTCGCAAAAGGGACCGTGGTCAAACTCCAGCGTATCCCTATTGAGCGGCTTGCCTGAAACATAGCCGGATTGGTAAATGTTTCGAAAATGGTCGTCCTCCGGAAGCAGCCCTTGCGGGGAAAACAGAAGCACGCCCTGGCCATCCAGTTCAAAATAGTCGGGGCATTCCCACATATAGCCGAAATGCTGAAGTCGGGTTTGTATCTCCCCCTTGAATTCCCAAACCAATAGATCCGAGGATTCATAAACGACAGCCGCACCTGTCTGATTAACCCTTTGGGCACCGATGACGAACCGGTACTTGTCTTTGTCTTGCCATACTTTCGGATCCCGGAAGTGTTCGGTATATCCGTCCGGCACATGGTCGATCAGCGGCTTATCGAGCTTCGTGATGGATCCGTCGCGGTCCATCACAGCCATGCATTGATAAGATTGCCTGTTCCATTCCTCATCCCGGGCATTCCCGGTATACATGAGGCATAGTTTGCCATCTTTCACGATACCGCTGCCCGAATAAGCGCCATAAGCATCATGCGGGTGACCGGGTTCAATAGCGATGCCTTGGTTCTGCCAAAACACCAGATCTTTCGAGGAAGTATGGTACCAGTATTTCAAGCCGTGAAACGTACCCAGAGGAAACCATTGGTAAAACAAGTGATACTCTCCGTTGTAATAAGAAAATCCATTGGGATCATTCATCAGGCCCATGATGGGCTGCACGTGAAATTTTTGCCTCCATTCGCTTAATCGCACTTTCTTCCTAATGGAGGAAAGCTCTTCGGGAGAAGCCTGATCCAGGCGTCGGTATTTCAGTTCTCTGTCCATATCTCTTCTCCTTATAAATGGGCTTGCTGAAAAATCAAACAGATCATGCTAACGCGTGCACGCTAATAAATTTAACTGTGGTGGAACCGGTTCCAATCAAAGGTAAAAATAATGAACTCAGTTCCAATACCAAGCAAACACTCGGATTGGAACCGGTTCCGTTATCTGAAGTATAAAATACCTAATTCAGATTGTCAACGCTTTCCCGATGAATCATCTCGCAATTCATGACCGTCAGGAAATCCACCGGCTCGTCGTTGACCAGCTTCATAATATGCTGTGCCGCGAGGTGGCCCGCTTGGAAATATCCATATTTCACCGTTGTTAACCCGGGATGAATCACCTCGGTTACGTCGTATCCGCCAAATCCGGTCACGGAAAGTTGGTCGGGAATAGAGATGCCTTTCATGTGCGCCGCTTTCATCACGCCTAGCGCAATGTTGTCCGTGGCGCAGACCACGGCCGTTGGCAGCGTTCGGTGAAGCTCAAACATGGAGCATGCCGTCTTCACACCATCCGACATCTTGAATCCACTCTCATAGAGAACCGCTTCCGCCTCTTCATACTCGCTTACCGCTTTGAGGAACCCTTCCTTCCGCTTGACTCCGACGGCTACGTCCTTTTCCGTCACCCCGATATAGGCAATTTGACGATGTCCCATCGACAGCACGTACCGGCCCATGTCATAACCTGCGGCATAATCGTTATAGATCATGCTGTGGACATGGTCGTGCTGTTGTCCGAGCAGAATGACCGGAATGCCGATCTCTTGAATCGCGGCAAGATGGGTTTCCGTCACCTGCGTGGCGAACAGAATAATGCCTGATATTTTTTGTCTGGCGAGATCATACAGCGCTTCGATCTCCCTGGATAAATCCTGGCTTGCGTTGATGATCAGTAGCTGATATCCGTGTTTTCTTAATTCTTCGTCCATGCCGGCGACAGTCTGCGATGCGGAGAAGGAGTCCAGACGCGGCATAATGGTGCCGATCATGCTCGTTTTTTTCGCTTTCAGGCTTTGCGCAAAAGAATTCGGGATATAGCCGGTTTCCTGAATAACCTGCTCAATCTTGCGGCGTGTCGCATGACTGACGGATCCTCCGTTCAAGAAACGGGAGACCGTGCTTTTGGCAACTCCGGCTTTGTGGGCAATATCGGCGATCGTGTTCTTCATGCCAAGATCTCCGGAGCCGTTAGCAGCGCTGCATCGAACGGATCTTTCTCTGGAGCTCCCTGTTGTCCCGCACAACAGGCCATGATTCGTATAAACATGAATCTCTCCCCTTCGTATTTCTCTTATTCCTAACTATACCATGACGTCCAGGGGTCCGTGAAATGCGGGCTCCAAGCCTAGCATTGCATGGTCCATATTTGCAGGCTCTGGCATAAAATGAAAGATTCGAAGGGGATGATTCATGGGTGCAGCCTTGCTTCACATGCAAGTAGTCAAGTGCATTCCCTTAAGCTTGGACGGTTCGCTCGGCCGATTCGACGGTATGCTTCAGCAATGTCGCTATCGTCACGGGGCCGACGCCCGCCGGTACCGGCGTGATTGCGGAAGCCGCCTTGGCGCAGGCTTCGTAATCGCAGTCCCCGATATTCCCTTTATTGTAACCGGCGTCCAACACGACGGCACCCGGCTTGATCCAGTCCCCTTGAATGAAATTAGGCTTGCCTACGGCCGCAACCACAATATCCGCTTGGGACACAATCTCCCCAAGGTTCTTCGTTCTCGAATGGCAGATCGTAACCGTGGCGTTGCGATTGAGCAGCATCATCGATACCGGCTTGCCCAGAATCGGACTGCGTCCGACCACCACCGCATGCTTCCCTTCGATCGGCAGGCTGTAATAGTCCATAATCGCGATAATCGCCGCCGGCGTACATGACGGGTAATCGGCGAAACCAAACGCATTTTGCGAGAACCCGAGCGTGGTTACTCCATCCACGTCTTTTTTCATGTCGATGGCATCAAAAGCCGCCCGCTCATCGATATGGTGCGGTACCGGGTGCTGAAGCAGAATACCGTGGACGTTCGGATCCTCGTTCAGTGCTTGAATCGCGGCGATCAGCTCCTCCGTCGTTGTCGATGTCTCCAGCACTACTTTTTTGGATATGATGCCAAGCCGCTCGCACGCATTTCCCTTCATCCGCACATAGGTCGCCGAAGCAGGATCATCGCCAACCAGAATCGTTGCCAGACAAGGGGTTACCCCGTGCTGTTTCAATTCCTGTACCTTCACCGCCAGCTTTGCCTTGATATCATCGGATACTTTTTTTCCATCCAAAATTACGGGTTCCTTACTCATGCTAATCCGCTCCTTCGCCATTGTATTAAAAAACATAAAGAGGCAAGGCGACTCGAACGTCTCCTTACCTCTTGCCCAGGCGTACGACATATGATCCCATGTGCTCCCTCTTGGTAACCCAAGCTACGCCAGTAACACATGGATAACTTTTTTTAATATATCACGACTTTGGACTTCGCGCCACCGGCTATGCGGCCGCCCTTTAATCGTAAAGTTTTTGATTTGTTGCCTGAAATCACGTATGTTGCCGATGGTACAAGCATAGAATGTCCTAAGAACAATTCGTTCCAGGAGGCCTTGATGAGATATCCGGCGATCTTCAAAATGCTGCCCTTTATACTGCCGCTTGTGTTCGTGATTCCGGTCTTGACGATATGGCTGCAGAAGGACTTAAACCCCATACCCAGCCAAGACCTGCAGCAGGTTAAAACCGTCTTCACGGGCATCTTCCTTGAGGCACTTCCTTTCATTTTGCTTGGAGTGCTGCTGTCGTCCCTTTTGCAGTTGTTCGTAAAAGAGCAATGGGTGCGGCGTCTCACGCCGAAGAATCCGATGGTTGGCGTCCTGTTCGCTTCCATGCTCGGCATCCTGTTTCCCATCTGCGAATGCGGGATGATCCCGGTCGTTCGCAGGTTGATGCTGAAGGGGATGCCCGCCTATATCGCCGTCACCTTTATCCTCAGCGGTCCTATTCTGAATCCCATTGTATTCGCATCAACGATCATGGCCTTCCGTTCGCATCCCGAAGTGACGATCGGACGAATGGGACTGGCTTTTGCAGTCGCGGTGACGACGGGTTTGCTCGTTTATGTTTTTTCAAGAAGCAGCCCCCTGAAGCGTTCCTTTCAAGAGTTCGCCGAACAGGGCTCCAGCAAGGGGGAACGTTTGTTGCATGAGCATCCCAAAACCTGGAGAAGCATGTTTGTCCACGCCGGAGACGAGCTGATCGAGATGTGCAAATATTTAGTCCTGGGCGCTTTCCTGACGGCCTGCATCCAATCCTTCATTCCGAGGGAGGAGCTGCTGGCTCTGGGGAACGGTCCTGCCGCCTCCTATCTGTTCATGATGGGCTTTGCCTTCATCCTCTCCCTTTGCTCAACTTCGGACGCCTTCGTGGCATCGGCATTCACGCACACCTTTACCGTCGGCCCGCTGGTTTCCTTCCTGGTTCTCGGCCCGATGCTGGATTTCAAAAGCCTGCTCATGCTGTCGGCTACCTTCAAGACCAAATTCGTGATCGGCTTAAGCCTGCTGGTGATTACGCTTGTCTTTATCGGCTCTGTAGCCGTCAACGCGCTATTCGGCGGTTAGGTGTAGTAAACAAACTGGAGTGGCAATACACGAAAACGGTTGGAATAACGGCACCTTCAGGCTGTTATGCCTTCGGATATCCACTTGAGATTGGAGGTGTTCGGGACGTGAAGCCCCGTCTGAGCCTGCGAAGCCACTATATACTGCGATCGCTGCTTATCGCAGCTCTGGCCGCCTATATCATGCATCTGAACGCATCAAATTCGCTGGACTATTACTTGGCTCCCCATATGCAGACCCTGCTTCTGCTCTGTCCGGTGCCGCTGTTGTTCATAGCTTTCGGCATGCTGTGGCACGCCATTGCGGGAGCTTCCGGCGAGGTGTGCGATTGCGAGCACCCCCTGCCCAGCGGACTGATCAAAAACATATCGGTTTACGGGTTATTCACGGTGCCGCTGCTGTTCGGCCTGCTCCTGCCGGACCAAGCCCTCGGCAGCGATATGGCGGCCAAAAAAGGCATGATCTACACCTATCCGAACCCCGATGTTCGCCGTAAAACCGAGGAGCGGAATGCTCCCGCCGTTTCGGGCATGGAGAAGCATGGAACGAATGATGACCTGGCGGCAGCGGAGGACATCGCACTGAACGAGCGTTTTGTTCCCAAAGACATCTACAGCGTGGAATTCGCGGAGCTGGCCAAGCGCTTATATACCTTACCCGTCATCCGAGTGGAGCCGGACATTTTCTCGGAGACCGTTGGGGCCATGGATATGTACAAACAGCATTTTCAAGGAAAGGCCATCACCGTCCAAGGATTTGTTTTCCGCGATGGACATATGAACGAAGACGCCTTCGCCGTCAGCCGCTTCCTCGTGATGTGCTGCACGGCAGACGCCGTCCCGTTCGGGGTCATGGTGCGCGCCGCGAATGCTTCGTCATTCGCGAATGACGCGTGGGTTCAGATCGATGGCACGATCCAGGTCACCACCTCGGACGGTAAGGAAACGCTGCAGATTCAAGCGGAACGGATTCAGCCGATCGAGCAGCCGTCATCCCCTTACATTTTCACGAATCCCGACTCTGTCGCAGAGTTTGATGAACTGTATTCGAATGATATCGAGACCAAGGAGGTAATCAATAAATGAACAAGATACCCGTCGTGCTGATTAGCGGATTTTTGGGGAGCGGCAAAACCACGCTGCTCCTCAGGCTGCTGGCGTATGCCGCCAATCGGCAATGGAGAACCGCCGTCCTGATGAATGAGATGGGCGAACAGGACGTGGATGGCGATATCCTATCCGGTGAAATGCCTGATCTTCCGATCGAGAAGCTGCTTGACGGCTGCATCTGCTGCACCAAACGAGACGAGCTGGGGCAAGCCCTGAAAAGCCTGTTAGATCGGAAGCCCGATCTCGTCTTCATCGAGACGACCGGAGTGGCGAATCCTGAACAGATTCTTGAGGATTTGCAGGATCCGACACTGGTGGATCGAATATCGATCCGTGGCAAAATCGCCTTGGCCGACTGCAGCAAATTCCTCGAGTATAACAGCTTCTTTGCATCCAGTCGCGAGCTGGTCCGTACCCTGCGGGGACAAATCAGCTTCGCGGACCGGATCATCCTGAACAAGGCGGGAGAATGCGAAGAGAAACAGATCCATAAAGTCATTACCTCCATTAGAAAAATCAATACGACGGCAAGCCTGTCCGTAACCGACTACAGCCGTTTGGATGAGCATGAAATGTTTGCGGCCCTTCAGCTAGAGCCAACGGAGAATCATAGCCATTCATCTCATGCTTCCAACCGGCAAGGGAGTCCTGCGGACCGCCTGCAAGGCAGCGCTTGGAGCGGCGAAGAAGATCGGAGCAAGCTGGGGCACCGCAACCATGAAGGAGCTTTCACTCATAATGAGCATCGCCATGGTCACGGAGAAGAGGCCGGGCATGGCAGCCATTCCTATACCGGCCTGGATACCTTGACTCTATCTGCACCGACCCCTTTCCCGCTTGAGATCAGCCTCATCGAAACCTTTCTCGCTGCACGCGGTTCCGGCCTGCTACGGGCCAAAGGATATATTCAGCTCTCCACGGGTCCCTCCCTGGTTCAGTGGGCAGGTTCACAGCTTGCCATCGAGCCCAGCACGCTGAAGCTGCAGCGCGGCTATCTTACGTTAATCGGCCATCGCCTGGATAAAACGCGCATTGTCCAGCAGTGGGAGGACTTGCTCAGCGGCGTGGTGCAGTGACATTTGAATGCATGCAGGGATATGAATAAAAGATAAGGAGATCCTCAGGGATCTCCTTTTTTTCGGTTCGTTTATGATTAGTCCCTAGGATAATTCACTTCCATAATATCCATAAAAGGAACCTTCGTAATGACGCCGTTCTGTTTCATATGCACCTTCCCTGTGCGGGAGTCCATTTGATCGATTTGTCCGCGGACCGCCTCTTCCCATCCCCAGACCGTCAGTACGATGACCGATTCCTCCTGGTAAGCTTCCGTTAGCTGATTTCCGAGCTCTTCCAGTACAAACTCATCCCTAGTGGGTCGCTTTGGAACTTTTGCTTTTGCCATAATCTTGTCCTCCTGATTTATGTTGTTCATGCGTCAGCATTACATTCTCAATGAAAACGAATCTTTCATCCATTCTATGAATTAGGAATCTACTACCTATTATACATCAAATGCGATTCAGAATTCTCGGGCTCTCCCAGGATTCAGAATATCTGAGGGAACTATGGACTCGATTCGCTTTTTTATACAAAAGACTTGATTTTCAGAAAATAATCCTATATGATTGACCCATCAACCATTGACCAGTCAATGAATTGAAGGAGGTCTTTATCATCTCTACATGCCATACACAAGACCTGCTGTACTTGCTAATGCATCTGAATAAGCACATTGCGACTCGGTTTGAACGATGTGCCGGTGTTAGTCCCAATCGGCTGGAACTCCTCTGCAAACTGACCGGCGGCGAAATTAGCCAGTCGGATCTCCAGAAGGCAGTGTCTATCGATCCAGCTGCGGTGACCCGTCATGTTCAACAGCTGGAAGCGGAAGGATTGCTTCTGCGGACGAGATGCGAGAATGACAACCGGATTACGTTGGTTCAGCTAACTGAAGTGGGCAAAAGTAAAGTCGCAGCGTTTAAGGCGGAGAAAGATCGATTTATGGAGGAACTGCAGGCAGACCTCACGGAATCAGAACGACTTGCGCTTGTTCATGCTTTACAGAAATTGAACAGCCAGATTCAACAGATGAAACACCCAAGCAAAACCGATTAACTTATAGAGACTAAAGGAGAGAATACCATGTCTGTAACGACCCTAAACAATGATTATAAAGAAATTATTACTTCCCGCCGCTCTGTGCGGGTATACGACCCATCGGTCAAAATCAGCCGTGAAGAGATGACTGAAATTTTGGAAGAAGCGACTTTGGCTCCGTCATCCGTTAATCTTCAGCCTTGGAGATTTCTTGTCGTTGATAGCCCGGAAGGAAAAGCGACGCTTGAAGAGCTTGCACCAGGGAACAAAACACAAGTTTCAACTTCTTCGGCAGTCATTGCGGTATTTGGAGATATGAACGCATTCGACAATGCAGATGAAATTATGGGCACTGCTGTGGAACGCGGTTATCTGCCGCAAGAGATAAAAGATCAGATGATGGCGAACTATACCGATCTATTCGGACGTATTCCGGCACAGGCTTTCCGCGAAATGATCCTTATAGATAGCGGCTTGGTTTCCATGCAGCTTATGCTTGCTGCCCGTGCCCGTGGATATGACACGAACCCCATCGGCGGATATGACAAATCCCGAATTGCAGAAGCATTTGGTATGGAGAAGGAACGTTATGTGCCGGTCATGCTCATCTCGGTAGGTAAAGCTGCCAAAGAAGCGCGTTTGACGACTCGTCTTCCTATTGATCGTATTGCAGAGTGGAAGTGAGGTCACAGCGATGATTATTATTCATGCAGAAATGAAAGTAAACGGCGAACGTGAGGCTGAATTTCTGGAATCCGTAAAAGAACTTATTGAAGCATCCCGTGCGGAACAAGGAAATGAATCTTATAAGCTGCTCAAAGATACGGAGCAGGATAACACGTATCTCATGGTTGAACAGTGGAAAGACCAGGAAGCTGTGGGGCTCCACAATGCGAGCAGCCATTTTCAGGCGTTTGTGGCTAAAGCTCCAAAATACCTGACAGCTCCGCTAAACGTGCAGGCCTATGCAGGCCAACTGATCAACAAATAATGAAGCAAACTAAAATCCGTATTAAAAAGCCAACTCGTTTAGACGAGTTGGCTTTTTTAATTCTATTACCGCATTCCATATCGGATCGAACAGATAAGCAGCCTTACAGCGATAGCTCTTCGATGGCCATCCATGGCAGCGGATTGTGAAACGTTGACCAGTCCAGCTGCATTTCCCGGTCGGTCAACAAACACTCGTCCAGCTCCCGCTCGATTTGTTCCTGTTCCATCCCAATCCCGATCATCACGAGCTCGGTCATCCGATCTCCCCAAACGTTATCCCATTTCCTCCGAACATCCGGCTCACTTCGTAACAGCTCCTGCTGCTCCTGCTCGGTTAAAGCCGCGACCCAGTATCCTGCAGGCCCGAACTGAATCGAAGGCCCAGCCTGGCTTACACTTGCCGCAACATCCTCGCGCACGGCCAGCCAAGCGATCCCTTTCGCACGTACGACTTCTTCCGGCCAATCACCCATGAATGCCGCCAGCCGCTCCGGATGAAACGGTCTTCTTCTCCGATAGACAAAAGAGCTGATGCCGTATTCATCCGTTTCCGGCACGTGCTCCTCCTTCTGAAGCTCCTGGATCCAGCCGGGGGACTGACTGGCTTTTTCAAAATCGAATAAACCGGTATTCAGAATTTCCGCAGGTGCCACTTGTCCCTTCACGGTGCGGATGATTTTGGCGCTTGGCTGAAGTTTTCGCAGTATGCCCTCTACCTTGGCCAATTCGTCCTCGCTTACCAGATCGCATTTGTTCAACAGCAGCACATCGCAAGTCTCTACCTGGTCGATTAACAAATCCACCACTTCCCGCGTATCCTCTTCGCTCAGCGCTTCCTTCCGATCAAGCAGGCTTTGCCCCGAAGAGAAATCTTTCCAGAATCGGTTCGCGTCCACCACCGTTACCATGCAATCCAGCCGGGCGAGATCGGACAGCTGTACGCCGGACACCTCATCCGGGTAAACAAAGGTCTGCGCAACGGGCACGGGCTCGCTGATTCCCGTCGATTCGATCAGTATGTAATCAAAATGATTCTCTTGAGCCAGCTTCTGAACTTCCTGCACCAAATCTTCCCGGAGCGTGCAGCAGATGCAGCCATTGGACATTTCGACCAGCTTCTCATCCGTTCGGGACAGGCTTCCTTCCCCTCTCACCAAATCCGCATCGATGTTCACTTCGCTCATGTCGTTCACGATGACCGCTACCTTCAACCCTTCGCGATTATGTAGCACATGATTCAGGACCGTCGTTTTGCCTGAACCGAGGTAACCGCTAAGAACAGTAACCGGAATTCTATTGTTGTAATTCATCAAATGAACTTCCTCCATTCCTTAATCGTAATAATTACGATTTATGGTATGATGATATATCCCCTCCATTAAATTGTCAATCCTTCACGTTTAAAAAATTTCTACAAGCAGAAAAAATCTCCGCAATCAATTTCATAATATTCCTTTACAAGAATATTCTCAAAATGGTATATTACAATTAATCATTGGTTAATCTTTACAAATAAGGAGGATACGTTATGAGCCAAGACGTAATTTCGTTCATTGAAAACCTGAGTTTGCCTTGGCAAGCAGAAGTCGGCAAAAAGCTTCGACTTATGGTCCATGAAGCCATTCCGGAGGTAGAAGAACGGATTCAGTACAAAAAACCGCATTTTCTCAAAAACGGACACTATGCAGCCGTGATTTCGCCATCCAAAGATGCAATCGCCTTTATGATCATGAACACAGCCAATCTAGAAGTCCCTTCAACTTTCGATGGTCCACCCGAACGGAAATGGCTCAAAATTCGAAAAGACGATACTCCTGACTATGAGCAGCTATCCGAATTATTAGTTCAAGCATCAAGTTCGTTGTAATAACCAGATCGGGGGTAAGGTCCCATGAAACAGACAACGTTGCACGCGCTAGCCGAACCTAACCGATTACAGATGGTCGAACTGTTACGAGAAGGTCCTTTAACCGTCAATCAGATTGCTGAACGTCTTCAAATCCGGCAACCTCAGACTTCCAAACATTTAAAAATATTGCATGAAGCTGGACTGGTAGAAGTCCAAGCGGAAGCTAATCGACGAATTTATAAACTACGTCCTGAACCGCTTCAAGAAATGGACGAATGGTTGGACTCGTTCCGCAGTATTTGGGAAAAGCGCTTAGATCAACTTGAGGATTATTTGGAAAAAATACAAAAGAAAAGGTAGCTGCCGCTACCCTTCTTCTTAGGAGGAATTCAAATGACCGAGCAAAGCAAACAAGGCTTACTTCTGTCACGTGTTTTCAATGCCCCCCGGGAACTGGTTTTTAAAGTTTGGACCGACCCTGAACACTTCGGCAAATGGTGGGGTCCTCAAGGGTTTTCCTTAGACGTTATCAAAATGGATGTACGTCCCGGAGGCATGTTTCTAGGCTGTCAGAAGTCTCCGGACGGCAGTCAAGCCATGTGGGGTAAATTTGTATATCAGGAAGTTATCGAACCTGAGAAGCTGGTATTCGTTCAATCATTCTCTGATGAGAAAGGGAACACGATACGTGCACCTTTTAACGCAAACTGGCCGCTTGAAATTATGAATATCATCACATTTGAAGAAATCGACGGAAAAACTACGCTTACCATGCAGGGAGGCCCCGTAAACGCGACTGCGGAAGAACGGGCAGCGTTCGATGAAATGGCTCCAATGGTGAAACAAGGATTTGGCGGTACTTTTGATCAACTCGCTGAACACCTTGAAAGCCAGCTATAATTACATCGATTAAGGAAGCTCAACCGAGCGGAGGCGAACCTGTTGGTTCGCCTTTTTTTAATTCTTCAGAATGCAGCATCATCACGCTCGAAAACCCCCCTTAAAATTTAAGGAGGGTTTTTCATACTTGCATTCGCATGCAGGTTCGAGAAATTACAGCTTTTGGGCGACCGCTTGTTCCGCTGCCTGTACATCGTCTTTATTCTCAGGCAACTCGCCGTCTTTCCAGATGACTTGTTCGCCGTAATCTTTTCCCCAATCGTACATCAATTTCAAAATCGGCATCAAACTCTCCCCGTAAGGAGTAAGCGAATATTCCACCCGAGGGGGAACCTCAGGGTAAACCACGCGGTGGACCAGCTGGTCTTCCTCCAATTCACGAAGCTGATTGGTCAGCATTTTTTGCGTGATGTGGGGAATCATCCGGTTCAGTTCACCGAAGCGTTTCACGCCCTCCAAACCGAGATGCCAGAGGATGATCAGCTTCCATTTGCCGCCGATGACCGCCAGGGTTAACTCCTTATGGCAGTTTATTTCCTTCAGATTAATTCGCTGCTTGACCTCGTTTGCCATAATGCATCACCCCTTCTTCCCTATAGTATACAACGGTTGCGGGGATATCATCAAAGCGGCAAACTTATCATCATCACCGTTTTTTCTTATTCCAAATTGGCATGCAGGCTAAACATTTGGTCTGAGCGAAGCTTGCTTTTTTCCATCAATCTCAGGATAACCGCATCGAGCACGATCAGCATGCTTTGCTCAAATAATGAAGCCATCGGTTGAACGGTGACGAGGATATCCTGATTCTGCTCCTTCGTTGTTCCCGGAAGCTGGACCATCGCATCCGAAAGCTTGCCGATACTCGATTCCGGTCTCACGGTTACGACCGCAACCGCGGACCCGATCCCTTTGGCTTTCCGAGCCATGGATACCAATCCTTGCGTTTCGCCGGAGCCCGAACCGATAAGAAGCAGGTCATTCGCTCCGATGGCCGGTGTTACCGTATCGCCGACGATATGAACCTTAAATCCCATCTGCATTAACCGCATGCCGAAAGCCCGGATCATCAGGCCGGATCTGCCTCCCCCTGCCAAGAAGACGGCATCGGATTGCACGATCCGTTCAATCAATTCCTCGATCTGGCCAGCATCCACCTGCTGAACGGATTCCGATAACTCCTTGGCAATGACGGATGCATGTTGAAAGATGTTATGACTCATGGCGACTTATGCCTGCTTCACAAGCTCGTTCATTTGAGCCGCTGTGGCCTTTTTGTCGGTTTGGCTTGTAATTCCGCCGCCGACGATCACAAGATCGGGATTCGCCTGAATCACCTCAGGGAGCGTCTCCATTTTGATTCCGCCCGCAACGGCAGTTTTGGCTTGTTTCACGACGCGTTTGATCGCCGCCAATTCCTCGAATGAGTTTTTGCCTTCCGCCTGGTGGTCGTAGCCGGAATGAACGCAGATATAATCCACGCCGAAAGCATCGATCTCCCGCGCCCTGCCTTCAATGTCCTTTACATTGATCATATCCACCATCACTTGCTTGCCTTGCTTGAGGGCTTCCGCTACCGCGCCTTTGATCGTGGAATCGTCGGATACGCCAAGCACCGTAATGATATCCGCACCGGCTTCGGATGCCTTCATCACTTCATAACCGCCGGCATCCATAATTTTAAGGTCGGCCAGCACGCGCAGATGCGGGAACGCCTCTTTAATCGCTTTGACGGCATGAAGCCCTTCGTTAATAACAACCGGCGTACCGATCTCCACGATATCGATAAACTCGGCTACCTCTGCCACGACTTCTTTTGCTTCCGGAATATTCACCAAATCCAACGCCAATTGAAGTTCCATATTGTCAATCTCTCCTTATGAGTGTATTGGTTAATAACTACACGATCATTGTAGAGTAGACAGTTTACTTTACGGAAGTACGTACTTATAAGTGAGATACTTACGTGGAAGTAAGTAATAGGGAGGGACAAGGGTTCTCAGGTTTTCGTTTATTTGCGAATCGTTCGTCTCGATGCTGGTAAAAAACAATTAAGCCTGTTTGCTCACTTTAGTCCAGTCTTCGGCTGTGGTTTAATATAGTTGTCAGGCCGGACAAAATGATCGGAAAGGAGGCTGAACGAATTGATTCAGAATATGGAGGTGGCATCCGCGTAAGCGGGTGTCGCGTTTAGGGGAGCCCCATGCCAGGGCTCCCTTTCATTCGAAATCCACAGAACCGGAGGAAACATGATGTCCTATCCACGTCAACCTGCCGTTATCGTTGTCACCGGCGTCATGGCATCAGGTAAGTCGACCGTAGCCCAGCTGATGGCCGAGAAGTTTGATCGCGGAGTCCATTTGCGGGGAGACTCGTTCCGGAAAATGATGGTCAAGGGCAGGGAAGAAATGCTTCCGGATGCTTCCGACGAAGCGAAGCGGCAGCTTGCCTTGCGCTACAGATTATCCGCCTCCGCTGCCAAAGCTTATGCCGAAGCCGGTTTTCATGTCGTTCTGCAGGACGTCATTCTCGGCCCGGCGCTGCAAGAAATGACCGTTATGTTAAGAGGCGTTCCCGTGTTCGTCGTTGTGCTGAATCCTTCCGAGGATACCATCCGTGCCCGGGAACAGAATCGAGGCAAAAAAGGCTACGGAGTCTGGAGCATTCATGAGCTGAACCGGCGGTTAACCGACGAAACGCCCAGAATCGGCCTCTGGCTGGATACTTCCGATTTAACACCCCAAGAGACCGCCCAAGAGATTTGGAAGCGGATTTGGGATGAGGGGAAGATCCATTAACCCTTACCCTGCATCTTCACGACCGGACTTCCTGGTAAAAAACAATTAAGCTTGTTTATTCACTTCAGTCCTGCCGCCGGCCGTGGTTTAATATAGATGTCCGGCTGGACCAAATGATCGGAAAGGAGGCTGAACGAATTGATTCAGAATATGGAGGTGGCATCTGCGTAAGCGGATGCCGCGTTAAGGGGAGCCCCTACAGGGCTCCCCTTCATTTCATTTATTCATAGATTACGGCTTTGATTTCGTCGCTATCGATATTGTTTTTGTCGTACCAGTAGAACCCCGTATCGATCTGCGGTTCGACCTTCTCCCCTTTGATGGCCGCCACGGCGGCTTTTACCGTCTCATATCCGATGCCGACCGGATTTTGCGTGATGGCTCCCGCCATCGTTCCGTTCTTGATCGCGTCGATCTGCGCTTTTCCGGAATCGAATCCGACCACGATGATTTGGCCTTCCTTCTTCATCTCCGTCACCGCATTGATGACGCCGACGGCGGAGCCTTCATTCGCGCCGAATATCCCTTTTAAATCCGGATGCGCCTGCATCATCGCTTTGGCCAGGTCCGTCGACTTCAAGTGATCCCCGCCGCCATATTGAATGTCCACGATCTCGATATTCGGATACTTCTCTTCGATCTGCTTCTTGAAGCCGTCTCGGCGGCTGACCCCGGTTACGCTGGTCTGGTCATGGACCACCATGGCGATTTTGCCTTCATTCCCGATGAGCTCCGCCATTTTGTCCGCCGCGAGCGCCGATGCAGCCATATTGTCCGTTGAAGCCGTCGTTACCGGAATGTCGCTATCCACGCCCGAATCGAAGGCGATGACCGGAATGTTGTTTTCCTGGGCTTTTTTCAGATAAGGTATGGAGGCCTGGCTATCCAATGCGGCAAAGCCGATCGCGTTTGGTTTCTTGTCGAGCGCGGCCTGCAGCATTTCGATCTGCTTATCCACCTGGGATTCCGTCTCCGGACCTTCAAAGGTAATCCGCACGCCAAGCTCTTCCCCTGCTTGCTCGGCACCGGCTTTCACCGCCTGCCAGAACTGATGCTGAAATCCCTTGGAAATGATCGGGATGTAGATCTCTCCTTCGGCTTGAGAACCGGCTCCTGATCCGGATCCGCCCTCGCCTGGACTGTCGGTACCTCCGGCAGCGTTATTGCCCGATGAACCGCAAGCCGCCAGCATGCTTGCAGTCAGCAAAAGAATCAGAGCTAATATGGAAAGCTTTTTCATAATGCAATCTCCCCTTGTTTAGACATATTGGTACAGCTATAGATCTTCCGTTATGGAAGCTTCTATCGAGATCAAGCCAACCTACGGCCAACCGAGCTCCGGAGCAAGCACTAGTAAGGGCTTACGCTTTGCGTCTGCGCAAAATATCCGCATACACCGCGAGTATAATAACGAACCCTACAACAACGGTTTGCCATTCCTGGGGCACGGACAGAATGCGCAATCCGTTCGTCAGCACGCTCATGATCAACGCCCCGATCACCGTTCCGATAATGGTACCCTTCCCACCACTGAGCGAAGTTCCCCCGATCACGACCGCCGCGATGGCTTCCAGCTCATACCCGGCACCCAGCGCCGGATTGGCCGAGTTCAGCCTCGATGCCATCATGACGCCCGCCAAACCGGTGAATGCGCCGGTTAAGGTGTAGATCACGATTTTCCAGAAGCCCACGTTGACGCCGGACAATCGGGTCGCCTCTTCGTTGCTGCCCAGCGCAAAGTTATACCGGCCGAGGATGGTCTTCGACAAGATGAGATAGCCGAGGATCGCCGCAATGAAGAAAATGACGACCGCATTGGGAATATCGAGCCCCGGTACCAGCCAGCCCAGCACGCTGCCCTGGGACACCTCGGCAAAGCTTTCGGCATCGTTGAAATAGACCGGTTTGGCCCCGGAGATGATGAGCGCGAGACCTTTGGCGATCATCATCATCGCCAGCGTTGCGATAAAAGGCGGAATCTTCATTTTCGCCACCGCCGTCCCGGACAGAAGCCCGCACAGGGCGCCGGTCAAGATGCCGCCAAGAATGCCGACGGGGACCGGCAATCCCCAGAAGGTAATGCAGACCCCGGTCATAACGCCGCTCAGCGTCATGACCGTCCCGACGGACAGGTCGATGCCGCCGGTAATAATGACAAAGGTGGATCCCAAAGCCAGCACGCCGATTACCGCCGTGGAAAGAAGAATGCCCACGATGTTGGAGAACTGAAAGAAATTGCTGGACGAGAACGT
The DNA here is from genome assembly GCF_041954005.1 of Priestia sp. BR_2. Classification (NCBI taxonomy): domain Bacteria; kingdom Bacillati; phylum Bacillota; class Bacilli; order Caryophanales; family Bacillaceae; genus Priestia; species Priestia sp. BR_2. Next base: position 23,989 of record NZ_JAVFHM010000350.1, read on the forward strand.
AAAGAATAGGACGAGAACGACCAAGCTGGCAAGAGCCAGCACTTGCTGGAGCGCGCCCGATTTGATTTGAATGTTCATCTGCTTGTTCCTCCTGACGTGAATAGATGACGGCGACGGCGTCTTACATCCTCGCTGTAGCCAGATGCATTATGCTTTCTTGGGTCGCCTCTTCATGATCCAGCTCGCCCGTAATCCGGCCTTCGCACATGACGAGAATCCGGTGGCTCATCCGAAGAATTTCCGGCAGCTCCGACGAGATCATGATGATCGACTTGCCCTGTGCTGCAAGATCGTTCAGCAATCGGTAGATTTCGCTCTTGGCCCCAACGTCGATTCCTCGCGTCGGCTCGTCGAAGATCAGGATGTCGCAATCCCTCGTCAGCCATTTGCCAATGACGACCTTCTGCTGATTGCCCCCGGAGAGGAACTTGACCTCCTGATCGACATGCGGCGTTTTGACCTTCAATCGAGACACCATATCCTCCGCCTGCTCGCGAATCTTCGCCGTATTCATCCAGCCGCCGGGACGGAGGAAGCTGCCGTATGAGGCGATAGCCACATTGCTCTTCACGTCGAGATCGACGACGCATCCATAGCGCTTGCGATCCTCGGATAGATAGCCGATCCCTTGCCGCACCGCATCGTGCGGGCCCTTGATCGTTACCTTGCGGCCGTGCACGCGGATCTCGCCGGATTGGATGCGGTCTGCGCCGAAGATGGCCCGGGCAAGCTCGGTCCGTCCCGCGCCGACGAGGCCGGCAATGCCAAGAATTTCTCCCTTTTTCAGAGTCAGGTTAATGTCCTTCAAGGTTCTGCCTTGATTCAGTCCTATAACCTCCAATACCGTCTCGCGCTCACCAGCCGTCCTCTCCGGCTTCGAGGTCTCGTAAATCTGCCGACCGACCATCTTCGAGATAATGTCCTGGGTCGTGACTTCAGCCGTGGATACCGTATCGATGTACTGCCCGTCGCGCATCACTGTAATGCGATCCGTGATTCGTTTGATCTCATCCATTCGGTGGGAAATGTAAACGATTCCAACTCCGCTCTCGCGAAGCTGCCGTATGATGCGGAACAAATCCTCAATCTCCGTTTCGCTCAAAGCCGCCGTCGGCTCATCCATGACCAGCACATCGGCGTTGTAGGATAATGCCTTGGCGATCTCCACCATCTGCTGCTTGGCAACCGTTAATTCCGAAACCTTGATGGAGGGGTCCATGTCGAGGCCCATCCGTTCGAACAGTTCCTTCACCTGCCTGTGCAGCGCCCGGTCGTCCAGAAACAATCGGAGCTTTCGCCGCGGCTCCCGCCCGATGAAGATATTCTGGGCGACCGTCAGGTCAGGGGCCAGATTCAGCTCCTGATGAATCATGCTGATTCCCGCGTCCTGAGCCGCTTTCGGGTTCGATAACTCAACGGGCTGCCCTTTGAATTCGATCGTTCCTGCATCCTTCTGATAAACGCCGGTCAGGATTTTCATCAGGGTTGACTTGCCCGCACCGTTTTCACCCATAAGGGCATGGACTTCACCGGCCCGCAGGTCGAACCGGCAGTTATTTAATGCAAGCACGCCCGGAAATTCCTTCATGATCCCTTCCATCTGTATCAGCCATTCGCTCAACGTCCCTCACCTCTCTAGCTGGCACCTTTTATGAATCATTGTACAAACCGCTACCCCGCGAAGGAATGGAATATTCTCTGATCGATGTTGAATAATCTATGATCCGCCGCAGAAACCCAAAAGAGAAGAAGCTACTCCTCCACAAAGGGAAAGAGCAGCTTCTGGTTCTCCTCGGTATACATATTGTCCTTATTGATGATAACGGAATCGGTGTATATATGCCGGGGCATCCTGTCGCCCTCGATAACGGATACGGCTGTTTTGATGCCCAAATAACCGATGTTGAAGGGCTTCTGAACGATCGTGGATTGCAAGACTCCCTCTTCGAGCAGCTTGACTTCCTTCACCGAGCTGTCGAATCCGACCAGCTTGACTTTGCCCACCAGCCCCAGTTCCCGAATCGCTCTGCCGGCCCCCACCGTAGAAGGCTCATTCAGTCCGACGATTCCATTCAGGTCAGGCCTTTCAAGCAGGAGCTTTTTCGTGATTTCGTACGCCCTCTCCTCCTTGCCTTCGCTGTAGTAGGTGCCTACGATTTCCGTGCCGCCGCGCTGCTCCAGAATGCTTCGAACCCCTTGCTCCCTCTCGATCTGCGTCGAGGTGCCTTGCACGAAACTGATGATAGCAACCTTGGCATGTTCCGGCAGGCGCGACGAAAGCTCCTTGCCGGCCTTCTGTCCCGCATTCACATTGTCGGTCGCGATCAAGCTCTGCGCGTAATCGCCATTCACGGCCGAATCAATCATAATGAGCGGGATGCCGGCCTTACGAATCGACTCTGCTACGGGAACCAGGCGATGATAATCACCGGCGGCCAAAACGATCGCATCCGGCTTCTGCTTGACGGCTTCCTCCAACAATTGAATCTGCAAGTCAACCTCGATTTCTTGAGACGGTCCTACCACCGAGACGTCAACGCCGAATTCCCGGGAAGCCGTGTTCACCCCTTCAATCAGTACCCGCCAGAATTCATTCTCGTCCAGCGCCTTTACGCCGACGATGATCTTCTTGGTTCCGGGTTCTTCCTTGGACCACTGATAAACGGCATAACCCAGAAGAAGCAACGGAATCAGCAGCAGTACCATATAACGCATTCGCAGGTACGACTTCAAGGCACATCCCCCTCCACACGCTGCCACTCATCTGCATGAACGGCCGGAATGACCAGCGTTACGCTTGTACCCGATCCGGGCACGCTTGCATAGCTAAGACCATATTCCGTTCCAAAATATAACTGTATCCGCTGATGAACATTCGCAATGCCAACGCTGTTTCTCGATCGTGTGCCTTCTTTGGACGTGAGCAGCGTCTCCACCTTGGACTGATCCATCCCGATGCCGTCGTCCTTAACTTGAAATTCGATGCGGGTATCTCGACGCACCCCCGTAATCGTGATCGTCCCCGGCCCTTCCTTGTTTTTGATGCCATGATAAATGGCATTCTCCACCAGCGGCTGCAGCAGCACCTTCAGCGTCAGATACGGGTAAAGCCCGCGATCGATATCCAGGGCAAACGTGATTTTGTCCTGATAACGCATCTGTTGTATTTTCAAATAATTCGTTATATGCTCCACCTCGGTCGCAATCGGTATCATTTCCTTCCCCTTGCTGAGCGAAGCCCGAAACAGCCTGGCTAAAGCCGATGTCATCAAAATCACCTCGTCATGCTTCTTGCTCTCGGCCATCCATATGATGGAATCCAGCGTATTGTAGAGAAAATGGGGGTTGATTTGGGCTTGCAGGGCATTCAGCTCGCTTTTTCTCTTAATCTCCTGCTCTACCACGATTTGATACATCAATTCCTTAATCTTCAGCACCATCACGTTGAAGCTGCGGGCAAGTCCGGAGATTTCCCTGGAATGCCCCACCGGGACCCGGATGTCGAAATTCCCCTTCTCCACCTCCATCATCTTCTCTTGCAGCTTCTTGATGGGACGCGTCAGATTGCGCGAGAGGACGACGGAGAACAGCACGCCGACGACGAGGCATAACAATCCCGCTATAGCAAAAGACAGCTGCATCTGCTTCTTATTGTCCACCAGCTCATTCTCGTAAAAAACGCCTACGATTTTCCAGCCGAAATCCGTATTCTTAATGCTGTAAATCCGGCTAGCGCCGTCCTCCTTCACGACAAAACTTCCATGTTTGTCCTGCAGCACCTGGTCCAATCTCTCCGTTTTCAGATTGCTGTAAAGCAGCTGCTGCTGGGGGTGATAAACAATCCGGCCTTCGCGGTCGATAACGAACACATACCCCCGGTTCCCCAGATCGAGCTTACTGAGCATATCGTTAATCACTTTGAAGTTTAGATCGATTAGCAGGATGCCAAGCCCTTGGGTCGAATCCATGCCGCTGAGCTCGCGGCTCAGCGATACGACCCAGCGGTACTCTCCCTTAATGACGGGCTGTACATGCGAGGAAGAGATCACCGTCTGTCCTTGGTTTTCCTTCGCCTGCCGATACCAGGGCTGATCGGATATTTCAATATAAGGATTTAACTCCGCGTTGGACCGATCGGATATGAAGGTCCCGCCCGCTCCGAAGATGTTGATCGAAGCAATGTCTTTGCGCGAAATGCGAATCGAGTGAAAATAATCCGATATCTTCGCCTTTAATACCGCCAGCTGCGCAGGCTCCAGCTCGTCGGCCGAGGCCAGGTATTCTCTTACGTTCGGATTGTTCATCGCGGCCAGCGAAATGTCCTTCATGCCTGTAATGTAGGTTTGGATATTCGCATTGACTTGATTGATCAGCTCGGAGGTATAACTTTCCGCCGTTTCGCGAACAGCGGATTCGGACAGCCGATAGGAGATGAAGATAAGCAGCAGCGCCGTGAACAGCACGAGCATCACGAAGGAACTGGCAATGCGGGACTGAATGCTTTTGATTCGCTGCGGAGCCTTCATGGCTGTATCCCGCCAGTCGCCATTTTGTTCCGGTACTCCGTCGGGGTATCTCCGGTATGTTTCTTAAACAGCACGCTAAAATATTGAGGATCCTGATAGCCGGTTTTCGCCGCAATTTCATAGGTTTTTAACAAGGAATGCTTCAGAAGTTCCTTCGCTTTCTCCATGCGGACTTCCGTAACGTATTCGACGAAGGTCTTCCCGGTATGCGACTTGAACAAGGCGCTGAAATAACTCGTGCTCATGAAGATCCGGCTGCACACGGTCTTAATCGATAACTCCGCATCCTCATAATGCCGCTGGATGAAATCGACCGCCTCCAGCATCTGGGAGCGTGTAATATCCTTTCTGGTCTTGGCTACGTCCCTTAACGCCTGCTCGCATACCTCGTTTAACCAGCGCTCGATCTCATCCAAGGACCGAAAAGAATACAGATCGGACAGCAGCCTCTTCTCCTTGCCGATCAGCTCGTTCCCATTGCTGCCGATTTCCATCAAGGTTTGAAGCACGGAAAGCATGACCCGAAGGACCCGCACGTAACAGATTTCGATTGAAATTGAAGCGCTTCCAAGTTCGCTGATCAACCGCCGGATGCACGCCTTCACCTCTGAGCCTGTGCCCGCCCGGATTGCCGAAACCAGCGCCGTCTCCGTTTCGATCCCATCCAGGAGAGGACCGCTCCCGCGTTTTTCTAGATCGGTGATATGGACCACCTGATCGCGGCCGATCAGAAGCCGGTACTCCAGGGCGGCCTCCGAGGCCTTGCAGGAATATCGTATGTCCTGCAGCTGGCGACAGATCGTTCCGATGCCAACCGTGACCGTGAATTTCATGAACTGCTTGGTGGAGCCGCGAATGTCCTCCGCCAGTTCCTGGGCCCGGGCGTGCAGATCTTTCTCGTCGGAGCCCGACAGAATGGTCATGACCTTATTCTCTTTGTACCGAAACACGGCCGCACCAGGCTCACCCGCCAGGATCTCCTGCATGATGTTGTATAAGGCAAAAGCATGCAGTTCATTATCGGCGTGCTGTTCATCCGAGCGCAGCTCATCCATATCCGCTGCCATGGCGATATACAGCGGCCCGCGCAGCGGAATATCGAAATAAGCCAGCCGGCTCTCCATTTCGGACCGCTTCATCGGCGATGACGCCAATCGTTCCAGAAAACGTTCCCTAAGCAGGACCAAGCTCTCGTTCAACTGCTTCTTGAGCCTCTTCAAGTGCTCGGTGTGACCGCGCTCCTCATCCATTTCCAGCTTGAGCTTGTCGAGCATGTCCCTTAATTCCGCCGCCGTAACCGGTTTCAAAATAAAATCCGTCACCTGCAGCTTCACCGCCTGCTGGGCGTATTCGAAATCGTCGAACCCGGTCAGGATGATGATCTTCGTCTTAGGAAAACGTTCCGTAATATGACGGGACAATTCCAAGCCATCCATGTACGGCATATTGATGTCCGTTAACACGACATCGGGCTGATGGCGGGTTACGGCCTCCAACGCATCTCTGCCGTTCTCGCAATCCCCGATGCATTCATAGCCATGCTCCGACCACTGAATCCGGTTTCGGATCCCTTCCCTTACGATCGGTTCGTCGTCCACAATAAGAATCGTATACAATCAAAGCCTCCCCCGTTCAAAAGCAAATCCATTCGCTTTGGTTTATCGTGTTACGAGGTGAATAATACAGGAAAAGCCCTTCGGCAGGCAACTGCCAAAGGGCTCCAGACTTCATGTTTTATTTCCGGGCATTCATCCACGTCATGAAATTATTCACCACGATATCGATGAAACCGATCGTCGGTTCATGGATCAGCTTGCCGGACTCATCCATCTTCTCGTGCACGGCGCCGATATAAACTTCATTGTTAGGAAGCAGCGGCGAGGTGATGCCAACGGAGAACAGAATGTCCCGAAGATGCTCTTGGGCGCGAACCGTTCCGAGCTGCCCCATCGACGCCCCCATGATCCAGGAAGGCTTCCCGTTCATGACCTTATCGACGCGCGATAACCAATCCAGCGCATTCTTAAGTACGCCCGGTATGGAATAATTATATTCCGGCGTGATCCACAATACGGCATCGGAAGCGGCAATCCGCTCCTTGAATTCCTTGACGGCCGCAGGAGGGTCCAACTCCGTGTCTTGATCGTAGAACGGAAGATCGCGAAGATCCACGATATCAAAGGCGATCTGATCCGAATAGCGCTGCTTCAAATATTCCGCCAGTTTCCGATTGTACGACTCTTTTCTAATGCTTCCCACAACGATTGCAACGTTCATGATATCCTCCAGTTCTATGCCTTTCCAGCACACATGATTCAGTATTGGGTAACTTATTTTAGCCTATCACCATATTTTACCATTGTCAAAATGCCTCAGTCCTACTTCATCAGGGAAAGCAGCTTACAGACATCGCGTTCCAGGTCTGCCCTTCTTTCTACAGGCGCATGCCGCAGCAGTGCCATGGCGGCGTAAGGTACCTTGATGGCATGCGGATCTTCATACAGCCGGCTCCAATAGGCCGATTCCGTGATGGATGCCTTGGCAGGCGCATCGATCCCCTGAGCCATAAGCGCTTGAGGTCTGAGACGGTTAAGTTTCGTTTGGAGCCGGTGATTGCCTTGGCCCAGCTTGGCCAGTTGGGCATAACCGAGCCGTTCCAGCTCAATCAGCGCGTGTGCGTGGGTAATCCCATGCTCAAGCTCACCGGCAAAAAAATAATATTGGCCATCCACGTGCTGATCCGGCAGCACGTGATCCAGCTCGGAAAGTGCGCGGCATGCCAAATCGGACGCATCCCGGTAAGGCGGTATTTCCGAGAGTGAGATTTCCGATAGATCCAGCTGCGTATAATCGTCAATGCCGTAATACCTTGCAAGCTTATGTTCACTCGCTGCATCGTCCATGAGCTTAATTAAACCTCTCACGATGGACGGAGTCAGTAAGTCCGGACGGTCCCGCAGCGCTTTCAGTCCGAGCACGCCCAGGGTCACGCCGTGGCCCGAGGTGCTCAGGCTTGTCAGGTTGGGCAGAAGCCCTTCCAGCAATTGATCCATCAATTCAGGCTGTGCGGGCTCGGATGGATACGGTTCAAACCAATCTTCATGCTGAGCGCGCAGATGACGGCAATTGGCAGCCAATCCATGAAGCACATCTTGAGGCAGATCTTGCTCCTTCTGCATGTAATACGCTGCCAAATACGCTCCGCCGACATGCCCTTCAAACCAACCGACTTCGCCGCCGCGGCTCAAAGCCGTGAGACCGTCTATCAAATATTGGTCGTCAATGACCGGGTTCACCTCCTCCCCTTCAGCGGCACTCGGCAGATTCAGCTTGGCTGCAATGTCCTTGGGAAAGCTGGTTATCTTCAACCTGATGCTGTAGCCGTACATTCTAAAACGCAGTCCCTCATCGTTATCCGATTGGATCATCCGCCGATCCAGGGCCGAGCGAACCCGGTCTATAAACCGCTCGTCGGTGACGCCATACGTTAATTCCAGCGTCGGTGCCAGCGCGTACATCGAGATCGGGATCCATTTGCGCCTCGTGGATACCACAACGGCATGGGCCGTTCCGCCGATGACAAAAGCAAATTGTTCCGATTCCTTGGCGATGGTGAATCCGAGCGTCCGCTGCATCCACAGTCGGGCAGCTACCGGATCCTCGACAGGCAGTCCCACTTCCCGCAAATAGAGGACGCCATATTTACCGCTCGGGGTCAGGACCCCTTCCTTTAAATCCGGATGGGCGATAAACTCCAGCAAATTTCCATCCCCATCCCTGAAGTATACGTTCACGCCGGAATCGAAGGGTTCGACCACCTTGCCGTCCGGCCATTTCAACAACGGCACCTGTTCCGCGAGGCTCCGGACGGTGGAATCAAATTGGGAGAAAGCCACTTCAAACGCGATATGGGCAGGGGCTATGGGTTCAAACACCTCTTCAAATACTAGCGTGAAATCGGGTGTAGGCTGAAATGCAATTTCGGCCTCGCTTTCTCTGACGACCGGGAATTGAAGCAATCCGTGATAGAATTGCTTCACTCCCTCGATGGAGACGGTCCTTAATGTTAATCCGGCGAAATGGGTGATCATGAGATTTCAGCCTCCACTTTATTGCTGATCTTCTTAACCAGCTCCAAAAAGATGGAAAGCGCCTCTTTCGCCCGATAATCCAGCACGATCGTGCCCTCAGCCGCTTCCGATTCGTAAATGGCCCGTTGAGATCCGCCGATGGAAATCCATTCCGGGCTATTAATACCATGCAAATTGCGTATGGTGGCCTGCATTTGCTGCAGTGAACTTACGCCGACCGCCCCGCCTGCCGAGCTTACCGATAAGACGGGTTTACCCGAGAAATGCATCTGCCCCAAATGATCCAGAGCATTCTTCAACACGCCGCTCATCCCGCCGTGATACTCCGGGGTAGTCAAAATGACGCCGTCCGCCTCCATTAATAAACGCTGCAGCTCACGCACGCCCTCATGCCGGTTGAATATTTCGTCCGGGGAATAGAACGGGAGCGGCGTTTCATACAAATTAAACAGCTTCACTTCGACGAACAACCGGTTCATTTGCGCTTCCAAGGCTTTGGCCAAAATGGTGCTTGTCGCTTCTTTGCGATTGCTGCCTGCGATAATTACGATCTTCATGGTAATGCCTCCCTTATTCGTATTCGAATGTTTTGTTAAATACATTGTAGAGGAGGCACGTCATGAAATCGTCAACATATCGAGTGATTTTACGAGCAAAAGCTCTCATGCCTTCGGCTGAGAGCTTCTACGACTATAGTATGAGAAATGATCATTATGTACGGTTATATTGCATAAGCAGCAAATCCCTAATCCTATACGATTCCATGCTTAAGCGCATAGATGGCAGCCTGTGTCCGGTCGGCAACCCCCAGCTTATCCAGCAGGTGGCTGACATGGGTTTTGACCGTCTTTTCGGTAATATAAAGCGCTTCGCTGATTTCCCTGTTATTCATCCCGGAGGCAATCAGCTGCAATACTTCCTGCTCTCGGCGGGTAAGCTTATCGAGTTGCGCAGCTTCCTGATGGCTGGACCCATTGGCCTCATCCTCTCCCGCCGGGGAAGTAACATGCGTCATGAGCAGGCCGGCAGCATCCGGATGCAATTCGACCTGTCCTTGGAACACGCGTCGGATCCCGGCTACCAATTCCTCCGGCTCGATATCCTTCAGGAGATAGCCGCGAGCACCCGCTCGAATCGCAGGCAGAACATGATCGTAATCAACAAACGAGGTCAGTACGATCACTTTGATATGAGGCAGTTCTTTTTTCAAACGTGCCGTGGTATCGATGCCATTCAATACAGGCATATTCAAATCCATCAACACGACATCAGGCAGCAAAAGTTTGGCCTGCTCCAGCGTCTCTTCGCCATTCGCGGCTTCTCCCACCATTTCGATATCCGGCTGCGTCGCCAGAAAAACCTGGAGGCCCCGCCGTACCATGGCGTGATCGTCAGCTATTAACAATCGGATCATCGGTTATCCCCCCTTTCTCTGTTGTGACCGCCTTCAAGGGTATCGTAACCTCAATGATGGTTCCCTCCCGGTGCACGCTGTATAAACGGAACTGGCCTCCGAGCGATTCGGCCCGCTCCCGCATGCTGGACAGGCCGATGGAATGCCGCGTCAGCTCGTTCCATCGCTGCTTGGTTATCCCGCGCCCTTGATCCTCGATCCGAAGCTCCGCTTCATCGTTTTGCAAGGACAACGCTACCGTTACTTCCTTCGTATCCGCATGCTTGCTCACATTGTTCAGCGCCTCTTGCCCGATCCTCCACAACGCCTCTTCCGCGATCCGCGGCAGCTCCTGCATCCCGGTGATATGTGTACGCACATGAAGCTTCAATCGTTCGCCGTATTGCTTTAGACCTGTCATCAGCCCCTCCTCAAGTCCGGGCGGGCGAAGCTGCATGATCAGCTCCCGCATTTCCTTTAGTGCGCTTTGCGATAATGACTGGATATCGCGGATCGTGTCCTGGAGCAAGCTTTTCTGCCCATCCGGTTCAGCTGCAATCATCCCCCCTACACCTTTGGACATCATCACCAGCGAGAACAGGGTTTGGCTTACCGAGTCGTGCAGGTCCCGGGCCAGGCGATTTCGTTCATCCATCCTTGCGAGCTCCCGCCGGTTCTCCTCCAAACGGATGCGCTGAAGCGTCATGCCGATATGCTCCGCTATGGCCTCGATGACTTCCATGTCCGCCCGATGCTGGTCTCCATACTGATCATAGCCCACCAAAAGCATCCCGGTTAAGGAGTTCGAAGCAACCGCAAGCGGTACCGCAACGGCTCGACGAATGGGAGCTATCCATCCTTTCTCCACCAGTTGATCCGCAAGTTGCTGCGCATCCGGATCGCCGACCGGCTCTACTGAGCGCTTCACTGCATCAGGACCGGTCCGAGCCATGTCGGCTAGCGGAAATTTGGCATGGGGCAGCGTGGTCTGCCCGCCGCTGTATAGCGCACGCAGCGTGATTTCCTGGCCCACCGGTTCCAGCAGCGCCGCAACCGGCCAATCAAAATAACGGCCGAGCAAACTCATCACCTGCTCCGTTAATTCGGCCCGGCTCACCGCTTGGGATGCATAAGCGCCTAGCGCGCTGCTATATTCTCCTAGCCGGGCGAACAAATCAGCCCGACGCTGCTCAGCCGCGTACAGACGCATGCGCTCGATGGCGCTGCCGATTTGGTAGGCTACCGATTCCAGCAGCGCCAGCTCCTCCTTGGAAAAATGAAGCTTCCCGGGTGCGGCCACATTCAGCACGCCGAACCTGCGGCTTCCGGAACGCAGCGGAACGGTAGCATGATGGGTAATTCCCTCCGTGTCGCCCCACTGATAACGAACGGCGTTATCCAGACGTTTGCAATTCAAAATGTTCACGGCATTTTTCAGTCGGCCGTCATCATAGCGCTCCAGGCACCAGCAGCTGCCGCACCTCATCGGTTCGTCATCTTCCCGTCTCAGAGCGGGCGGCAGATTCCGGCCCGCTACGAATTCATGCGTTCTCTTCTCTTCCACCAGGAACAGCCAACCGGTCGTAAGTCCGGTCAGCTCCAGCAGTTTGCCGATAACAACGTCCAGCATGGGGGCTAACTCATTGGATTCGTTCAGCGTTTCGGCAATCGTCTTCAACGTGATTAACTCCTGGATATGCGGGTCGTGAGTGGACATACAAGCAAGCTCCTTCTTTATTTTGCATTCTGAAGTAACTATATTATATAATCCTGTCACGCACCATCCAAATTCCGAATGGAATTCCTGGCCGGTGCAGATCATTCATCCCATGAATTGTGGTAAAAAACAATTAATATTGTTTTATCTCTTGCAAATTTCCACCTACATATGGCTTAATATAGAAGTCGGGCCGACGAAATGAGCTGAAAGGAGGCTGATTGCAATGATTCAGATCCGTGAGGTGGTATTCGCGTAAAGCGAATATCCGTTAAATGGGAGCCCGCCGCGGGCTCCCTATATCTATTTTCAACTCCAATAAAACCAAAATCTAAAAAAACCAATTTCACGAAAGGAGGAGGGCAAGCATGATCAATGCAATTGTTTTGAAACTCAGCGATAGCTTAAATATGTACACAGAAAGAGGAGGGCATCGATGGGCCATTACAAGAACGGAAGAGAAGTGCTTCCCCCCGAGCTGCTGCAGCAAATTCAACAGTATATAGACGGAGAATTACTCTACATACCGAAACAGAGCGAGCAAAGAGCCGGCTGGGGAGAGTTAAGCGGTTCCAAACAACGCATCGAAAGTCGCAATAAAGAAATGTATCGCGCTTACTGCAAAGGACGGTCCATTGAGGAATTGGAACGGACCTACTTCCTGTCTGGAGAAAGCGTACGCAAGATCATAAGTAAACTTACCCGCGTAGGGACCTGAACCGATGAGGTTTAACGGTCTCCGCACGGATTAACATAGGACTGTTCCCACGGGGTACAGTCCTTTTCATGTTGCATGGATCGGGCACGGTGAACCCGTGATGTACCGTTTTTAGGGCTGTTCGGCATTTTTACCGCATTGCCACCCTGTCCGATTGGTCTGCACCATAGAAAAGGCCCGGCTGCAAACGAGCTGCAGCCGGGCTTGATTGTACCCTAAAGTTCTTCCCGCTTCTCCCCGGCTACATCCCATCGATGGCGGAATTTCTCCAGCCTCGGATGCAGAACCGGCGGCTCGGACAACAAGATCAGCCTCAGCTTCACGATCCATTCCTCGAAGGAAGAAAACGAAGCAAACACGTTAGCTACCTCCGGAGTCATGAGAAGAAAATGGGGACTTCCGTACTTCTCGGCCAGATGTCGAAGCGCCGTATCGATCGGCGTGTATTTTTTTCGCTTCGACTCGAACGATTCAATCACGACCGAAGATCTTCCAAGCTCCTCAATCCATTCCTGAAGCTGTTTCTCCCGCTTGTAATAAGGGCTCACCGGCTCCTTGAACATCCGCTTCACCGTCTCTTCGTGCAGCGGATACAACACCAACTTTGCGAAGGATCGTTCCTCCAAGATGGCAGCCGCCTGCTCGAGGGCCACCTGATCCTGCTCAAAAAGATCGTAGAATATCAAGGTGCCTTTCGTGGTCGGCTTCGGGGGCTCGTAGCCGTATGGGACATACTCCAAATTGCGCGGCATGATGGAACATCGCCTCTCTTTACTATGATGACTGGGATGAAAGCTTCGGCGGCACACGATGCTTGGTGGCCTGCTCGAAGCCGTAGGCTAACCGAATCAGCACCGGCTCGCTATAAGCCGTCCCGATGAATGTAATGCCCTGAGGACCTTTGGTGTTGTATCCTCCCGGAGCTATGATCCCATTCTCGGCATAACCGCCGGGAACGGTAACCGAAGGATACCCTGCGCGGGCAGCCAGATCGGGTCCATATTCATTACCCAGAAACAGCAGCGCGTCCAGCTGATGCTCCCTAAGTACATGGTCAATCCCCATGGTGCCCGCCCTTTCCTTGTTCTTCCGCTTGCTCTCCAAATACTCTTTTTCGGTTAACGCACCGCTCGTTTCCTCGGCCCAAATCAGCGTATCCTGTCCATATTTCAGGGCTGTGTCGGCGTGTGCCTCATTATAAGCGATAACCTCAGCTAATGAATGAACCGGCAGCGACGGAGCTACATTCGCCAAATAATCATTGACGTATTTCTTGAATTCATAGCGAAGGACGTTGGCATCCCAGCGGGTGCCCTGGCATGGCAGTTCCACCGGATCGATGATGGTCGCGCCTTGTTCGCGAAGAACATCAATGGCAGACTCTACGATATCTAGTCTATCCCGATCCAGATGCTTATAGTAATATCGGGGAATCCCGATTCGTGCCCGCTTCAGATAACTGGCGTCCAGAAACTTCGTGTAATCCTCTACCCTTGCTTGAGCAGCTGTCTTGGTCACCTCGTCCAGGTCATCCGCACCTGCAATCGCGCCAAGCAGAATCGCGGCATCTTCCACCGTTCGGGTCATTGGACCTGCCGTATCCTGCGTATGCGTGATGGGAATGATGCCCGTCCGGCTTACCAGACCGATCGTCGGCTTCAAGCCAACCAGACTGTTCTGGCTAGAAGGGCTGATAATCGATCCCGAAGTTTCCGTGCCGAGGGCTGCCGCAGCCAAATTCGCCGCCACTGCAGCTCCGGAACCGGAGCTCGAACCTCCGACGAACATTTCGCCGGGACCGTAGGGATTTAAAGTAAGCCCGCGTCTTGACGAGTATCCTGCCCACATGGTCGAGGACATGAAATTCGCCCACTCGGTCATGTTGCTCTTGCCCAGAATAACGGCCCCCGCCTCTCGGAGCTTTGCGGCAACAAAGGAATCTTTGGCGGCGTACGAATCGGCCAGCGTGATGGAGCCGGCGCTCGTATGCAGCCGATCCCCGGTGTCGATGTTGTCTTTGAGCAGTATCGGAATCCCGTGCAGCCGTCCCCGCGCTCCCAAGTTTCTGCGCTCCTGATCCAGCTCTTGGGCAATCTGCAGCGCATCCGGGTTCACCTCTAGAATCGAGCGAAGCCATCCATCGTATAACCCGATCCGTTCCAGATACAATTGAACCAGTTCGACCGAAGACATCCAGCCTTCTTCCATGGCATGCTGCATATCCGCTATGGTTGCTTCCACAATCCATGTTCTTTTATCCAAGCTCATATATGGTCCCCCTTATTTTTCTGATCTTGCGGCAGGTGTGGGGTTTAACGTTTCATATTTTAGCCTCCAGACGTTTCAAGTCCCTATTCAATTCGGGACTCAGACACGAAACTCCTTCTGGCACGCAATCGGTCGGCATCTTAGCGGCTCTCTCGTCTCCCATGGCGGCTTGCTCCTCCTAACGTAAACTAAACGCAGGAAGCGGACCAAGAATGACTTCTTGATCCGCTCCGCTTAACTTTCGCATGCGCTTCAAAACCGGTGCCCCATGCTAGCGATACCACTGGGCCTGCTTATTGAACATCTCGGCATAATGGGCTCCCTGTCCGATTAATTCCTCATGTTTTCCCTCTTCAACGATTCTCCCTTCCTTGAGGACGAGAATGCGATCCGCATGTCTGCAGCTTCCCAATCGGTGCGATATGAAGATGGCGGTTTTGCCTTCGGTCATGGACATCAGGCTCTCGAATATCGCGGATTCCGTAAGCGGGTCTACGGCCGCCGTCGGCTCGTCCAGATAGATCACTTCGAATTCCCGATAGAAACCCCGGGCGATCGCGACCTTCTGCCATTGGCCCTGAGACAGTTCGCGCCCGCCGGAGAAGCGCGTTCCCAGCTGGGTTGCTACTCCGTCCGGCAGCGAATCTACTAGCGGGGTCATCGCGGCCTTCTCCATGGCATGATTCAATCGGCGATGGGCTTGCCGGTCGTCCGGATCATGCTCACGCAGCGCAATGTTAGCCTCAAGGGTCCATTCATATCGATAAAAATCCTGGAACACCGCCGTTACTTTGCTGCGGAAGCTGACGGTATCATAATCCTGGATCGGGATGCCGCCATAGCGCACAACGCCATGCGTCGGTTCATACAAGCCTAGCATGATTTTTACGAGCGTGCTCTTCCCCGCACCGTTCTCCCCGACAATGGCAACCTTTTCTCCGGGCTTGATGCGAATCGTCAAATCGTCAAGCACAGGCTTATCTTGATTCGGATAGCAAAAGGTAACGCGATCGACTTCGATTCCTTCCCGCAAAGGCGTGGTCACCGGCAGAGCTTTTTCCGGCTGCGGAACCGGCGTATCCAGAAATTCAAACAATTCGTGGATAAACAGACCGTCATGATAGATTTGCCCGATGTTCTGACTGATGTTCTGGATGGAATATCGCGTGTCCTGGACCGCTTGATAGAGGGCGACATAGCTGCCGATGGTTAGTTTGAGGCGTGAGCCGAGCCAGACGAACACGGCTAAAATGCTAAAAGAACAAATCGTCACCGCCCCTTCCACGATCAGGCGATTCTTCATGTTTTTCCGCTCGACGCCCAGCATTTCATACGTATTTTTGAAATAGATGCCCCGCCATTTGTTCAATAAATAATCTTTGGCATGAAACAGCCGGATTTCCTTGGCCGCTTCCTTCGTCTGCAGCAGTTGGTTCATGTAGGCCGCCATACGGGACGAAGCCGTCTGCTGATGAATGACCACGAAGCGGGAAGCCCCCTCTTTCTTCTGGATGATCAACAGCGGAACGATCAGAAGCAGCATAACGATAGGCAATATGTAATGAAAGCTGAACAAGAGCACGAGCAAACCCGTCAACGTGATGAGGTTCTGAATAATCGAGAACATGTAAAACACCATGTTAATTCCGCAGATATTCAGATTGCGAAGAGCACGCTGCAGCTTGTCGTAGCTTTCCGGAGATTCAAAGAATACGAACGGAAGCTTGCTTAACTTCTCCGACACTTGGAGATTAAACCAGTAGGATACATAAGCATTCATCTTTCGCTCGGTATACTTTTGAAGAGATGCCAGCACCAGGCCAATCAGAATGACCGCCATCTGGAGTAACAGCCAATACAATGCTTGGTATGGAGCTTGATCCCGAATCAACACGCCGGTAACGGCGTCTATGACTTGAGCCGTAATATAAATCTGGGCAACGGGCAAAAAGGCCTGCATTAAATAAATCATGGTCGATCTGGTGAACATCCGCGGAGAGACGCGGTACACCTGCTTCATAACCTCGAACATCAGGTTCGCATATTTCATGTTGTATAACCTTGAGCCTCCTTCGTCGCTAAGCCGATTTGTTTAGGGCTGAAGGTTTAGCATGAGGCAGCTGGTTGATCATTTGTTCTAAATGATGCAAATAATTCGTGACGCTTTTGTTGATGACGAGCTGCTCCTCGGACAGGTAGAACGCCAACGGAAACCGGTTCACTTTAAACGAATCGATCATAGCCCGGTCTGCCCACACGACCTGCATATCGGTTAACTCATTGGCAACCGCCATTTCTGCGGCCTCATCCGCATCCTGGGCATATAGGAATAGCGTGACCGAAAGATCCGGATGCGAAGCCATAAACGCTTTGATGGCCCCGTACGTTTCTTTGCAGGCATTGCAATGGTTCATCGTGAACAATAGAATTTTGGGCTTGCCGTCGTACAAATTCACGGTATCACCGGCCATGCTCGTATAGGCTGCCCGAGGAATCTGCGTGCCAAGCTCGAGCCCTTCCTTCGGAACCGCAGGCATCTCGTGCCCGGTCACGACTGTCTGGGGCTTCAACTTCAACTCCCGAACCTGACGGTACAGTTTGAACACGAAGAAAGCCAAGCTGAATATCAAGCCATACTGAATCACGAGCACGGTCGTAATCAAATTCATGGATTCGTTCCCTCCTTCGCCTGTAATGAATCAAGAGTATACGCATTCACCGCCACCAACGAAATAACGGCAATGCCGCCGGCCGACAGCATAGTAAGAACCGCCTCTTGGACCGGCATGAGGAAGAGATTCACGGGTTCGGACAAAAGCCAAATTAGCGCATTCAATATACCTAAGCATGCAATCTTAACGACCGTATTCAAGCCGAGGGCCTCACTAGACCATGAGCCAAAGCAGCTGCATTGGATCTCCTGATTCTGCACCACCCTGGCTTGATAAACGGCGTATCCGAATCCTGCCAACAAAATAAAAATCGCGATCTGCGCAGCGGCTCTGCTCCAGGAAAACAATAAACCCGCCCCGGCTGCAATCTCAGCGGCGCAAATGAGAACAGGTACAATCCGTAAGCGGCCTGCAGGCATCTGCAACCGTTCGATCGTCGTCCTGAAATCCGCTAACGATAACAGTTTCGACACTCCCGAAAACACAAACACCAAGGTCAGAAACAAAAGGCAAAGCGCGCTCATGGACATGGTTCATTCTCCTTCCCGACAACCAGGGGGACCAAGCCCCCATTCGATGACTTTGATATCTTGCTTGGACTGCACCTTGCCGTTCTTCTTCGCTGTTCACCCGTTCTCGATCATACTGCAATGGACCCAAAACCATATTCGACCCCTCACTCTTCAACCATAATAGGAAGCCGCATGCCCTGCGTGAAATATAAACAGCGGAACAAGAAGTTCCGCTGTTTATAAGTGATAGATTCATGCGTTTACAAAAAATTAACAGCCGCAAGTATATCTCTCTTCGGAACCGTTGCCGCAGTCCCATACTTCAAGACGAACGCCGAATTTGTCGCGTCCGCATTGCTCCGTAGTGTTACAGGAAGTATGACGAAGAATGCACATTAATGCTCACCTCCTTTCAAGTCATGAAGTTCATTCATTTATATGAAAGGTGTTGCTATGCAAAAAGCTTTGGAGTGTGTTGAACGCTGGCTGTAGGGATCTTCCAATTTTTTTATGCCGAGTCGTTTGTAAGCGGGTTCAATTTCTGAGGGGTGTAAGTGGTTTATGCTAACTAGCTGGCTTGCAGGATAATTTTAATATACTATATTTATCATTTCTTACAAGGATAATATCTTATAGTAAAATAATAGAATATTATCCCTTATTAAAGAAATTACATACACAAAAGGCCGCCCCATTTTGTTAATCGGGGCAGCCCTTTGCTTACCAATTTAACTGATGATCGTAATGACCGGCGCCGAAATGGTAGGCTGTGTCGTGATGGCGGAGGCCGTATTCGTGAAGCTGGCAATTTCCAACAGTACCGGTATTCCCGCCGGAACATCCGTCGTATCGAGCACCAAGCTGGCGGTTGTCAAAGTCGATAACGCAAGCTGCTGCAGCATCCCGTTAATATACACATTAAAGTATTCAGTGCCTGTCAACGCGGGAAATGCCGTCACGGGTGCTTCGGCATCATCGATGAAACTGGTGGCCGGCATGGTAATCGAGTCTGCACCGATCATCGCTTCGTCGACCAGCGCAAAATAACGGGTTACGGTTGGCGTTACCGTCGTGGTGATCGTGCCGCCTGTTGCAACGGGAACCGATGCGACCGCGGTAATGATAGGTTTAATAACTGGCATGATCTTCACTCCTCTCTTGTCTTAGATAGAAAAAATATGGCTGTGCCACATTATCATTAAATGATAGATTCTGAGATTTGGTTCTGACATTCTCCCTATTTTAGTGAAAATGTACAATTAACAACCAAAATTCCGGTCAATATATAACTGAAGAAAGGATAAATGTCCACTCGAGTCCTTCCCCGATAACATAAACTAAGTACAGACATTCATCCGGGGGAGGAGGGATAAGACTGAAAACTCCCGTGATCAAGCGGAAACGATATCAAATTCTAAAAACTGCAGGACCTCGAAAACGCAAGACCTGCAAGAAGCGAAGATACAAACGAGTCGTGTCAACAGGCAAACGAAAATGGAGATGCAACCCCAGATCCACTCATCGGACCACCCCGTCAGCTGTCCAGCATAGACGTCAAGTGGGACGCCGTCCAAAAGACTTCGTATCGACACTCGTACCTCAAGTCCCTCAAGGCGTTCCTGGCAACCCGGGCTTGGTGGGGCCGGCGGGGCCTCCAGGACCCCAGGGCGTTCACGGCACCCCTGGCTCGGAGGGGCCGGCGGGCATTCCCGAACCGGTGGGGCCCCAAGGCCCTCAGGGCGCTCCAGGCACTCCAGGTGTGGAGGGGCCGGCGGGCATTCCCGGACCGATGGGACCCCAAGGTCCTCAGGGCGCTCCAGGCAACCCTGGCATGGAGGGGCCGGCGGGCATTCCCGGACCGATGGGACCCCAAGGCCCTCAAGGCGTTCCAGGCAACCCTGGCATGGAGGGGCCGGCGGGCATTCCCGGACCGGTGGGACCCCAAGGTCCTCAAGGCGCTCCAGGCACTCCAGGTATGGAGGGACCGGTGGGCATTCCCGGACCGATGGGACCCCAAGGTCCTCAAGGCGTTCCAGGCACTCCAGGTATGGAGGGACCGGCGGGCATTCCCGGACCGATGGGACCCCAAGGTCCTCAAGGCGTTCCAGGCACTCCAGGTATGGATGGGCCGGCTGGAATCCAGGGGCCCACGGGGCCGCAAGGCCCTCAAGGAATCCCCGGAAGCGTCATCGTGCCGGAGATTAACGTGCTGCCGACCACGCTTCGCTATTTTTACGTATTGATGTCCGAGGTTAATCTGGATGATCCCTTCGTCATATCTGCCGGACAATTTACGGATGACGACGGTAACCAGGCATTCCAGAGCATTATGGTAGGTCCGAACAGCTCCTCGACCGTTTATATCAACGGCATGATTCAGGAAGGCCGTATCTACACCATCACTTCGGAGGCACTAACCTTATATTCTCCCGGCGATGTGCTTCTGGCCGGAACGCCCATCTTGCTGGAGGTGCTGTATCTCACCGTTCAGGTGGTAGCTTGAACGGTGAGCAAAATACCCCGCTGCGGCGGGCAGCAAGGTTCGCGCAAAAAGACATCTGCAGCAAGGAAGATGTCTTCTTTCTCTGCTTCTTAATATGATACCGAAATAAACGGTCCCCTCTCTTTCATCTTATCGAATTCGACTATTCGGCCCGGCTATCGATGACTTCATAATCAAACCAGTCGAACAGCGCAGGGGTTGTTCCATTGTCGCCGAATGCATACATAGCAATCATTAACCCTGTAAATCCGCCGGCTACTTCCGTCGTAAGCAGATGGGTTTCACCTGATCCCATATTCAGGACCTCTGATGAACTTTGTCCCATGGAGAATCGGAAATGCTCGGGCATTGCTTCGATTCGTAACACGACAGGCCCCTCCGGACATCGACTGGTTTGTTCTACGCTAAGCGACCCCACGGTACGTCTGAATACGATCGTTTTTTCCCCGTTTATAAGCTTTACGGCCAGATCATAATGATACCTTTCATTCATAAATACGGTTAATCCCGCTTCTTCTCCCTCGTTTGCAGGCTCAAAGTCCAGAGCAGCGGATATATTGCAAGAAAAGTGCCTTAATCGTCGCCCGCACGTCCTTCAATAAGCATTTTCCATCAGATAATTGTCTTCTTACGCCCATTCATGAAACCAATCCTCTTCTGTTGGCGTACTAAAAGAAAGCACTCACGCTGGTAAACGATCGTATATTTCCTAGTACTGCTATCCAAATCAGCATCAGGTGAAAGTGTTTTTATTCGTAAACGCTATTGAAAAATTATTTGAAAGAAGGACGATCATATGATTATGACAACAACATCTACCATTGAAGGTTACCCGGTTAAAAGGTATATCGGCATTGTGAACGGCGAAGTCATTATGGGCGCTAATGTAGTGAGGGACTTTATGGCCTCCATTACCGATTTTGTTGGTGGGCGCTCGGGAGCCTACGAGAACAAGCTGCAGGAAGCAAGGGATGTAGCGTTTGCCGAGATGAAAGACAAGGCTGAGCGAATGGGGGCCAACGCTATCGTAGCGGTGGACATCGACTATGAGGTCATTCGTGAGGGAATGCTGATGGTGGCCGTCAGCGGAACAGCAGTGGTGGTATAGCCTGTACAGTGACGAACGACGCCAATCAGCCAGTTATCGGCTTATGGCAGTTTGATGAAGCCACGACCAGTCAGACCGATTACGGTCTGACTGGCGCTGTTTTCTCCATCAACCATTGGCATGAAACCGACCCGTCCGTTTCCATCTGAGTAAATCTCCATTTTCAACCGCCTGTGCGGATTTAGTTTTTCGGCTGTGCCTCAAACCACTTCAGGAAAGCATCAGCAATCACCGCTCCTGCTTGGCCGTTCGGATGCGGATCATCGGAAGAGCTCATATACTTCGGCTCGATCCGATGTTCCTCCGGAGCAGGGCAGGACAGAATATCTGCGATATCGAACACGGCGTCCACGCCTTCCGGAGGGCGGGTGCGAATCGCTTCGTTGACGGTACGCCATACCGCTTCCCTGTCTCCCATAAAATTGAACGGGGGTACTGTAAAGAGAATGATTCGAGCTTTTGTTCCATCTCCCCTCTGTTTCAAACGCTTTACAATCGCTGATAAATCATCCAGCAGTTCCCGGGAGCTTCTCGCTCCGATATCGATATCGTTTACCCCAAGCGCTATTGCAACAATATCTCCTTCGGCTGCCTTCGCTAGCCACGGACCGTCTGCGGAGGCATCATATGCCCTTGCCCAGCCGGAACCGATATTCCATACGCTGTAGTCCTGCCCGAGGCCATCCGCAATGCGGGACACCCAGTACTGGTAGCCGTCTTTCGCGGTTCTTACGCCTTGTGTAATAGAGTCCCCTAGGAAGATCATCCGCTGCTTGACCGATCTGGCATACCCGGCAAATGCAGGCATGACCAAGCGGCTCGCTGCCGGGACGAACGCTGCTCCAAACTCGTCATCCGCCTTATTCCCTTCAGCTTCATAAGCCGTTACAAGCAGCCCCTCCGTATTGTATGGCACCGTTTTACCTGATGAAAGCGTCGTAATCGTCCACGTGAACGCCAAATCATGTCCCTTGGGCAGTTCGATCTGCAACGGATCGCTCCAAAACGTCTCGCCGGGAGCTACCGTTTTACCCGGATTCCCGTCAAACATAACCTGCACGCTTGTCCCAAGCACAACCTGCCCATCCCGACCGATGCCGCCATCGGCAGCATAAGCCGCTTCAATCCGCCACGCTCCCCCTGGCATACTCCCTTTGGCCACCGAGCCCACATCCCACGTGGAATCTACCGAGTTGCTGTGCCAGAATCTCAGCTCAAGCTGCCCGGACTCTCTCGGTTTGATATAGGTACGATAGGTGCGCGTCATTACATTGTCTTGCTCCATAATATAATTGGTTGCCGTTGATACGACCGATAAAGATGCGTATGTTCCTCTCACAATATCTCACCTTCATTTTTATGATGGTATGTATTTGCCAGAATCATCTTGGCGTCTTTCTTTCCCGCTGTGTTCCTGCGTTGCCTGTTCTCCTCCATTGACTTGATCATCATAAACACCAGCTGAGATTATCTGGCCTAATGCTCATTGTAGTTCAATCCGGCGGTGTTGTGTTTATTTTTTACGCATGATGATGAAAACCGCTTGAACCATTGGAAACCGAAAAAAAAGACCGCCGCAGCGATCTCTTCTTTAACACTTGCATCAGTTAGTCTAAACGACTACGCCCTTTTTAAGGATAACATTGGCATACAGCGCTTGTTCGCCCGTCGACACGATGGCATACGCATTCTTGGCGCGTTCATAGAACGAGAAGCGCTCCATCTCGTCGAAATCAACGGGAACGGCGTGAAACTGCTGCACGATCTTGCGATAATCCTCCCAGATCGGCGTTTCCACGGTATCTCCGGGGGTGACGGCCATCAGCGCTACCGGGGATTCGACGTACGTATCCAGCGGAAATAACGGCAATATGGCGTTTAATAACGCAGGGATTCCGTGTCCGTCTGCCCGGACCAACCGCCGGGCGTGACTGGCTGCAGGGAAATTGGCGTCGCCGAGAACGATTTCATCCGCGTGCCCCATCTCCATAAGTATTTTCAGCAGCTCAGGCGAGAGCAAATGAGATATGCCTTTTAGCATGGAACGACATCCTTCTTTATCAGATTTTGAAGCAAGTTGAGAATCTTAACAGGGAGCTGTCAGTCCCTGAACGCTCTCATGATCACGGCTGTGCCTGCTGCTGTCCGATCAAGGACTTGTAACGCCGGAACGCCGCCTCCCAATCCTCACTGGATTCGGGTTCATACCAGGCCAGCGGAAAAGACCGCTTCACGAGCTCGACTCCCTCTTCCCTGCTGCGCAGCGTGCCATTGGCCACAAATTGAACCAGCATGTTCCCGATGGCGCTGGCTTCGACCGGACCGGCCCATACCGTACGGCCCATGGCATTCGCCGTGTACCGGCATAACAGCTCGTTTTGAATGCCGCCGCCAACCATATGAAGCCCATCGTACGCTTGCCCTGTCAGGACTTCCATCCGTTCAAGCACTTCCCGGTATCTTAGGGCCAGGCTTTGCAGTATGCACTGGACATACTCACCGGCGCTTTGCGGAACGGGCTGCCCGGTCTCCAGGCAATAATCCCGAATTTCAGCCGTCATATCGGCCGGATTCATGAAGCGCAGATCATCGGGATGGATGAGGCTGCGGAAAGGCTCCGCGTCCTCCGCGAGCTCAATCAGCTCTGCATAAGAATACTTCAGTCCCTCATTTTCCCACTGCCGCTTGCACTCCTGAAGAATCCAGAGGCCCATGATATTCTTCAACAATTGAAAGGATTGATAAGCCCCACCCTCATTGGAGAAGTCTTCTTCCAGCACGTCCGGGTGAACGAGCGGCTCCGGCAGCTCGGTTCCGAGAAGCGACCAGGTCCCGCATACGAGATAAGCAAACCTGGCGGCGTTCGCCGGAACGGCCACCACGGCGGATTCCGTATCGTGCGACGCCACGGCAATCGCTTCGATCGCCGGAACGCAAAGCTCTTGCGCCACGGCATCCTGCAGCCTGCCAATCACGCTTCCCGGCTGTACGGGTTCAAGGAACAAGGACGAGGGAAGTCCCAGCTCATCCATTAACCGTTCATTCCACTTGCCTTCCGTAACATGATACAGCTGGGTCGTGGTTGCCATGGTGAACTCGCATGCTTGAACCCCTGTAAGAAAATAGTTCAGAAGATCCGGCGTGAGCAGGAACTTGTCCGCGATATCCAGCATCGGCGACTTCGCCTTAAGCATCGCATTCAATTGGAAGATGGTGTTGAACGGCATGAATTGCAGGCCGCTTTCTTGAAACAGCCGCTCTCTGCCAACCTGCTTGCAGGTTTCCTCCACCATGCCTTCCGTCCGGAGGTCCCGGTAATGATAAGGCACTCCGATGAGCTCCCCGTTTCGGTCAATCAGTCCATAATCGACGCCCCACGAATCGATGCCATAGCTGACCGGGCGATAACCGTCCTGAAACGCTTTACGGATGCCGTGCTTGACCTCCTGGAGCAGCATCGGGAAGTTCCAGTGCAGATGATCTCCCATCTGAACAGGGGTATTGGCAAAACGATGAATCTCCGTGATCTTCAGTATGCCGGGGGAGTCATGATCAGAAGCGGTGATTTCGCCCAGCAGCGCCCGGCCGCTGCTGGCCCCCAAGTCAAACGCAAGCACCGCAGATGAATTGCTCATACGCCGCATCCTTTCTCACCTTAAGTACGATACCGATTCAAATTTCAACGACCCGAGATCCGAACCTTAACTTGACATTTATTTCATCTTCTGCAGAAGCTGGATTCGATAATCCTCGCTCTCCAGTGCAGCAATATCGTCTACTTCCTGATCCGTCAGCGGCACCGGCGTGCCGGCCGCCTTGGCGCTCAGATAAATTTTGGCGCTCTCTTCAACCACTTGGGTCCGGTAATACGCTTCGCGCAGATTCCGGCCGGTTGTGACCAGTCCATGATTACCCAGCAGTATGGAGCTGGCCGTGGTCACTTTCTCCGCGACGGCATCTGCCAACAAATCCGTCGTTGGTATGATGTACGGGATATAAGCCGTACGGCCAACCAATGCTGCTTGATCGGGGAACATCACCGGCAGCTCCTGTTCCACCAGCGTAAAGGCGATGCAATGGGACGGATGCGTATGCACCATGGCCCCGATGTCAGGGTTGCTGCGGTATCCGTACAGGTGCATCAGCACTTCGGAGGAAGGCCGCAGACCCATATCGGTAATATCGCCCGTCGGGATATCCACTTCGATCCATTGCTCCGGCTCGATCTCCTCCAGCGCGAAGCCGCTCGGGGACAAATACATTTTGTCCCCTGCCCTGGCGCTGATGTTCCCTCCAGGCCCTACAACGAGTCCGCTGTCGACGATTTTTTTGGCATATTTGCAGAGCTCGTTTCTCGTTTCTACATTCAGCATGATTCGTTCTCCTCTCGAATGACCTTATTTATATAGAGGACCGAAGTTCTGGCAAGCGCGGAAATCGGCGCTTTCCGGATCGGACGTTCCAAACATGCCCCAGGCACGCGGACGGAACACCTCATTAGCGGGCACATTATGCATGTTGACCGGAATTCGCAGCACCGAAGCCAGGGTGATAAGATCTGCTCCGATATGTCCGTAACTGATCACGCCGTGATTGGCGCCCCACTGGTTCATGACCTCATAAACGCTGGAGAAGGCTCCATCTCCCGTGAGGTTCGGTACGAACCAAGTCGTTGGCCATGTCGGGTCTGTACGCTTATCGAGCGTATCGTGCACCTCCGACGGCAGATCCACGGAATAGCCTTCGGCGATTTGCAGGACGGGACCCAGTCCTTTCACCAGGTTAAGGCGGAACATCGTCATCGGCATGCCGCCGCGCGTCAGGTAGTCGGTCGAGTAACCGCCGCCCCGGAAATACTCCAGGTTAGCCGGTCTCCACTGCGTGGCCTTGAGCGTGCGGTCAACCTCTTCATCCGTAATATCCCAGAACGGCTTCATGGCCGGTTTGCCGTCAAGCTCCTGCTCGCCCGTTCCGTCCAGTGCAGCCGAACCGGAATTGATCAAATGCAGGATGCCGTTCTCCGCCTTGCCTTCAAGCTTATAGCCGGTAACCCGTTCTACCGAAGCCGGACTCCAGTACGTCCGCACATCCGCGAAAATCTGTGCCGTATTGGTTAACAGGTATCCGAACAGCATGCCGACTCCGTTCAGGCTGTCATTCTCCGTTGCCACGATATAGGGCGAACGTCTGCCGTTCCAATCGAAGGAGGAATTGAGGATGGTCTCCAGAAAGTCTCCGTTCGGGGAGTGATCCGTCCATTGGCGCTGCCCCTGGAAGCCGGAAGCGATCGCGCTGTGGCCTTGGGCTTCCTCTTCGAAACCAAGCTCCTTCAATCGCGGATTGCCGATCATCAAATCACGGGTGATCAGCGTCATTTTGACGACGGTTTCCCATTCGAGGTCCTTGCGCTCCCGGCTGTTCTGCAGATGATCCGGATTGTTATCCGGTCCTTCCGTACAGTTCTCCTTCACCCAAGCAAGCGCCTTCTCATACTCTTCAGGATCATAGATTCCTTCTTCCATACGGCGCGTAAACTCGCTCATATCCACATATTCGTTCCGCATGCCCAGATATTCCTGGAAGAAGCTGTCGTCCACGATCGAGCCGGCGATGCCCATCGACACGGAGCCCATGGACAAGTACGATTGTCCGCGCATATAGGCCGCAGCCAGCCCGCTCCGCGCAAAGCGCAGGAGTTTCTCTTGAACGTCATCCGGGATGCGGGTATCCCCTTCATCCTGAACGTCTTCGCCATAGATGCCGAATGCGGGAAGTCCTTTCTGCGCATGGGCCGACAAGACGGCTGCCAAATACACCGCGCCCGGACGCCCTGTTCCGTTGAAGCCCCATACCGCCTTCGGACGCGAAGGATCCGCATCCATCGTTTCCGTTCCGTAACACCAGCAAGGCGTAACGGTTATTGTCAGGCCGACCTCGGCATTCTTGAACTTCTTGGCCGCTGCGGTCGCTTCGGCAACGCCGCCGATGCAAGTATCCGCAATCACGCATTCAACCGGCTCGCCATTCGGATATTTAAGCTCTTTCGTCAGCATCTCGGCGACGGCCTTGGCCAGATTCATCGTCTGTTCCTCAAGGGATTCCCTTACCCCTCTCCGTCTGCCATCTATCGTAGGGCGAATGCCGATTTTCGGAAACCCGTCCCGCCATCTGTAATCGTTTTCAATTGTCATGTATGTCACGCCTCCCTATAAGGATTATGACATCATTGTAAGTTGATTCGGGCTCAAGGATAACCCACTATGTTGTTATATCGGTCCCCAATTTCAGCAAGACAGTGTACCTATGCGTAAACGGGTTGCAAACGATTTCGGCATCGAGGAGCAATATGCATTATAATAGGAAAAGGATGCTGCTTTCAGGAGGGACGAGACCGTGCCAAAAATCGAAATCTCGCATAGTAAAAGCGATCACTTCCGCTTCATCAAAAATCCGCAGCTGCTCTTTGCCGGTCAGGTCGTGGACGAGGACTTCTTTTATGGCCCGCCCCAAATCCACGATTTCTGCGAGATCATCTATGTGGTTGAAGGTCGCGGAGAATTCACCATAGCAGGTAAAGTATATGAGCTTCACAAAGGCGATGTCGCCATCTATAACCCCGGCATTCCCCATGAGGAGAAATCCATCACGGACGGGCCTTTCAAGGTAATCTATTGCGGCGTGGATTCGCTTCACATTGAAGGGGTGCCTCAGGGGATGCTGCTGCCGGCCTATGTCGAGCCGGTCATATCCTGCGAGAAATACGCTTATAAAGTGGAGAGCTATCTTTCCGAGATCCTCCGCGAATGCGATTCGCAGGTACTGGGGTATGAAACGCTGAGCACGAACCTGCTGATGTCATTGATTACCGTGATTTATCGCATCGTGGACGTTAAACACCAATTCCAATCCTTGAAGGGCAAGAATGAAATCGCGCTGCGGACCAAGCACTTTATCGACGCCAACTACACCCAGAGCATCAGCCTCAAGGACATTGCCGATACGATGTATGTCAGCCAGCATTATTTATCCCATCTGTTCAAAAAAGAAGTCGGCGATTCCCCCTTCAATTACTTGATATCCCGCCGGATTGAAGAGGCCAAGCGCCTGCTGGCGGATTCCGAAATGCCGGTGCACGAGGTTGCTTCCCAAGTCGGCTACGGCAACGACAAGTATTTCTCGATGTTATTCAAGAAAATTACCGGTCAAACGCCAAGCTCGTTCCGGGAACAGAGCAAAATGGCCGTGGAGTGAAGGAATTTTGGTTTGTTTTCCTTTCAATAAAGCAGGCAGCCGCAATGGTACGGCTGCCTGCTTTATATATATTACTGTCATATGTCCTTCTATATCGTCAAAAGTATGGAGCATGCTTGATTTTGACTGGGCCGACCGTTTCGATCCTGCTCTGGCATCCGAGACGGTACCCCTCTTCGATTTCTTCCGGATCCAGGCGCCGTTCTTCGGCCAGATTGGGTTCGGACAGATACTCGATTCCCTCCACCACCATGCAGCGGCAGCGCGCACATGTCCCTCTTTTGCAAAAAGAGTTCCAATCCACCTCATTCCGCTCGGCCAAGTCAAGCACCGTCATGCCCAGAACAGGGGCCACGCTGCGCTGAACCTCGCGGCCCGTAAGCTCGATGATCCGGTCCGGCACGGCTTCCATTCTCTCTTCCGCTGCCGGGAGCGACGATTTTTCTCCGCTGTTCCCGCCCTTTTTGTTTTTCCAGAATTTAAACACGCCTTTATCCCCCTATGCATGTAATCATCAGGTTATGTATGAATTCCTTCAATTATTATACTGGAAAGTTTAAAAAATCAACATGCTTACTCTTATCGATTCTATGACATCATGCAATTGGAACTCTATGAAAATTTTGCTATACTAGCGTATGCTAGAGCAAATCCCATATTCTAAGAGAATCATTCTATTATTTTATTGGGTTGGAGGGAAAACAATAGCATGCTGCATAAACCATTAGGAAAAACAGCCGTCGCTGCCGTTCTTGCCTTATCTCTGCTCGGAACCGCTCCCCATAGCGGCCAGGTACTGGCTGCGCCTGCCATTTCGGTAAAGCTGGATGACGTTGCGCTTACATTCGATGCAGCTCCCAGGATAGACAAAGGGGTCACTTACGTGCCGTTCCGGACGGTCGGTGAAGCGCTGGGCATTCAAATCGCGTGGAACAGCAAAACGCAAACGGTGAAGGCCATTGGCGAGGTGAAAGGTCAAACGACGGAAGTGCTGCTTCAAGTCGGAAGCACGAGCGCAACCGTCAACGGTAAAAAAGTGAAGCTGGCCGCTCCCCCTGTCCAGCGGGAAGGCCGCGTTCTGATTCCGCTCAGCTCGTTCAGCAGCCAATTCGGCGTCAATGTCGGCTGGAATCAGGCGACTCGCACGGTCTCCCTCGTGTCGCCTCAGCGCGAAATGCATCTAAGAGCCTTTTACGCTTTGCAATCTTTCCAAGAGCGGGATCTCGTAGCATCCATGAATTCAGTCGCCTTCGGCTGGAGCCGCATTGATCGGGAAGGTCAGTTTACGCTTCAAGGCGACGAGTATCGTCTGCCTGCGGCGGCCGGCGACGTGACTCCGCAATCGATTGTTGCGGATGCAGCGGATCAGGAGATTAAACCGTACCTTATGGTTTACGCTTTGGACGGAAACGGCGAATTAACCAAAGTCCTCAGCGACAGCAGCCTTCGCCAAAAGTCCATTGAGGGCATCACGACCGCGGTCGCGGATAACGGATTCGGCGGCGTGGTGCTTGATTTCGAAGGGCTCGGTTTTAAACTGGATGCCGCGAAGCAGCAGAAGCTGCTTAATGATTACGTCAAGCAATTGAAAGCGGCATTGCCGAGCGACATTGCTCTGTCCTTAGCCGTTCCGCCATTGAACAGCGCCTATAAAGGCTATGATTACAAGACGCTGGCCTCCCTTGCCGATGATCTCATCGTCATGGCGTATCAGTACAATCCGGTTGGCACCAAAGCCCAGGTTCCTGAACCCAACAGTCTGGTGGACCAAGCCATTCAGCAGGCACTTCAGGCAGGCGTTCCTAAGCAGAAGCTCCTGCTCGGCATCAGCTTAAGCAGCGAAACCGCCACATCCGTCGACGATAAGCTCGGCTTGGCCAAGCGCTATGATCTGAAAGGTGCCGCCTTCTGGCGTCTGGGCTTGTTCCGTTCCTATAATAATGGCATGGAAGCCGCCGTGAATGCCTCTGTCGTAAAGGAATAATCTAGTGAATCTTTTCGCAGAATCCCAAATTATAATCTTCCATAAAAAAAGAAAGCCTGACAAGATCATCTCTTGTCAGGCTTTCCGGTTATGTATCGAACTCTAAACTGCGTATTCCAATTAGCTCGCGCTTCCTACCAGTTTAGCATAGTTCTCTTGACTCAATACACGGCGCGCCGTTACATAACGCGGTTCGTAATAGGAGTCGCTAAGCTTGCTGATTCTTACGCCCTTGCTGCTGGAAGCATGCGCAAATTGTCCATCTCCAATGTAAACGCCCGCATGGGAAATGCCGCTTCCGCTTGTATTGAAGAATACCAAATCTCCGACTCTCAGGTCCTCGCGATCCACATGAACCCCGGCTTTAGCCTGACTCTGGGATGTGCGCGGAAGATCCATGTCGAAATTTCTAAACATATACAGAATAAATCCGGAGCAATCAAATCCGCTTGTCGTTGTTCCGCCCCATTTATAAGGCGTTCCTACCAATTGCTTCACTTGATGCTGAAAATTCGGTTGTTGATCAGCATAAGCTGATACGGCACCTGAAGAAAAAATAATTGCAGACCCAAGCAATGTGATGACAAATTTCTTCAAAATATGTTCTCTCCTTCGATGCCTACGGAGTTAGCTAAGGGTTCGGTTGAAGGTTCCCTATACTCTCTATGGTACAAGAATAATTCACCCAAGACGGTTCCCCCGTTTTCA
The DNA here is from genome assembly GCF_041954005.1 of Priestia sp. BR_2. Taxonomy (NCBI): domain Bacteria; kingdom Bacillati; phylum Bacillota; class Bacilli; order Caryophanales; family Bacillaceae; genus Priestia; species Priestia sp. BR_2. The sequence goes on from NZ_JAVFHM010000350.1 coordinate 55,440, forward strand.
CAAACGAAATTCGGCAAAATTCATTAACATTTTGTAACCTTCTCTTAATATAGTATACAAGCAAGGATGCTGTCAATAATATCCTAGAAATCTATCACTATATGTTAATCAATGTCGTATAGGCTGAAAATTTTCATGTTTTTTCATTATGCCATCTCGCATACTCATGACAATTATGTAACACTCCATCGAACCTCCGGCGACGTTTTGTTAACGGGCATGCAACTTTTTTGCAGTTCGGAACGTTTACATATTCAGACAAGAAATCAAAGAGGTGATCCTTCGCTTATGAGTCAAATCACGATGGCTGAAGCTTTGGCAGTCCGGGCAGCAATCAACCGTCTCATGAATCAATTGATGTCGGAACGCTTGAACAACAGCAGCACGATCATTGAAAAAGGGGAAACGGCGGAGTATCCTGCTCGCAGCGTGGATGCCATTACGGAAGAGATCGAAGCCGCCGCAGCGGATTACAGAAAGCTGGATCTGCTGATGGCAATCTCCAACACGACGCAGACCATTAGTTGGAACGGCTCCGACATGACCATCATGGAGGCGATCGAGCTCGCCAAACAAATGCGCAGCGATATCGGACAGCTTGCCCATCTCGGCTCCCGCAAGAAGCTGGAGCGCCAGAGCGGACGGGGAAGCGGAGATGGCGCCGTAACGCTGTTTAACGTGGCCTTATACGATCCGGAAGCTTATCAGGCGCAGGCGCGCAAGAAGGAACGCGAAGTGACCAGGCTCTCCTCACTGATCGAGCATGCCAACCATACGAGCATGATTACGTTCGACGCATCAAAATACATGGAGTAGCGGAAGCCGCCGGCTCCAAGCCTGCAGGCCGCCTCGCGTGCGGGTTTGGAGCCGGCGGATTCCGTCGGCGGGCGGGAAAGTGCGGGCAACCGCTTATTGTTTGTCGGATACAAACAAACCTAATAGGAAACCAAAAACTCGACTCCAGTGAAAACGGATGACGGCTCACGGTTTACGCCTATCACCTGTCACAAGTTACGGACTTCGCTTACGCAAATATGATCGCTCCGTTTCCCGCTCTCTTCATGAATAATCAGAAAGCCGCCCTTGAGGGCGGCTTTTGTTGCCTTTTCTTTACGAATGTATTATTGGAACAAGGCTGCGGCTCCAACCAGGCCAACATCGTCCCGCAGTCCCGCAGGAACGATCTCGTAGGTTCCTAAATAAGACGGCATGACCAGCTTATCCGTCATTTCCCGAAGCTGCGGGAAAAGGAGCTCGCCTGCTCTGCTCACACCCCCGCCAACCACGATGCGATCGGGGTTGAAGCTGTGAATGACGTTAACCAGTCCAAGCGCCATGTAATAAACGGCACGATCGATGACCTCCACTGCGACGGGGTCATGAAGACGTTTAGCCTCGAATACATGCCTGGCGTTCACGCCTCCATCGGCTGCGGCCAGTTCAGAAATAACGCTGGTCTGGGTAAGCATCCGATGGGATGCTGCCAGGCCGATGGCCGTTCCTGAAGCAAACACCTCCCAGCAGCCATGGCTGCCGCAATTGCACTGCGGACCGCTGGGATCAATGATATGATGCCCAAGCTCCCCTGCAAAGGAATTGCTGCCCAGAAACAGCTTGCCATCCAGCACGATGCCTGAACCGATGCCTGTGCTGAGCGTCACGTAAACCATGTTCGTCGACCCTCGGCCGGCACCTCTTACATATTCGCCCCATGCGGCTGCATTGGCATCATTCAGCACTTGTACTTCCGTATTCAGATCTCGTTCCATCCAGGCTTTGAGCGGGACGTTGGTCCATTCCGGCAAATTCGTGCCGTGAATGACAATGCCCTCCCGGCTGTTAACCGTTCCCGGCGAAGCCATGCCTACGCCTCGAAGCGGGTGGCCGCCCGACACGCTGCGAATCATGTTCGTAATTCTCGCGACCACTTCCTCGGCCGTACGCGCTCCGGCTGTCTCCATTTGCTCCCGGTTCAGCAGCTGTCCTTCGGAATCAAAGAGCGCTGCCGCGATCTTCGTACCCCCAAGGTCAACGCCAACCACAAATTCTTGCTGTTTATTCAATTCGGTTTGCAATTTTTGTTCACCTGTTTCCGATAGGTTTGCTACTTCTATTGATGTAAGCTGTCAGCCAATGATCGCAGCTCAACCGGATCAATGGGCTTCAGCCCTGATCGGCCATACCGGACAGCGGAGCCGAAATGAACCTCGCTCACGCCGGTCTGGTCGATGAAATCGCGTATGATTTCCCACTTCAGGCCGTTCCCGGCCAATATCTTAAGCCCGCTGCCTGCGGCTTGTTCCACAAGCTCGCGAATCCTCGGGATCGCTTGCGGTGCCGGCTGCGGTCCTCCCGACGTCAAGACGCGGGTGACGGCCGGATATTTCTGCAACGTACGCAGCCCTTCGAATTGATCTTCCAATTCATCAAAAGCCCGGTGGAATGTCACCTGCATATCGCCCGTCCATTCCAGCATTTGGGCCAAGGCGGCCTCGTCGATCTTTCCTTCCGGAGTCAGCATGCCAAGGACCACGCCAGCCGCACCCGCCTTGCGGATCGCCTTAACCTCCGCAACCATGGTTGCTATATCCAGCGCGTTATACACAAAGGATCTGCTATGGGGCCTTACCATCACATGGACCGGAATCCGAACGGCTTTCACGACCTCTTCCACGAGACCGATGCCCGGCGTGAGCCCGCCTTCGGTGATCGCCGTGATCAATTCCAGACGGTCCGCGCCATTCTTCTCGGCTGTGATGGCATCGTCCACGCATGTTGCGATAATTTCAAGCAGCATGTTCTTCACTCCTTACTGTCGTTGGTTCGCTTATGCAGGGCGATACTGCTTCTCCACATAGTCCGCCAGCAACCTGGCTCCATAGCCGGTAGCCCCTGCCGCGGAGTGAGGGAATTCCCGTTTATACTGGACCGTGCCTGCCATATCGATATGCACCCATTTCATGGTCTCCGCCACAAAATGACGGATGAACAACGCAGCCGTGATCGCGCCTGCCAAAGTTGACGTGCCGACATTCCTCAGGTCGGCATAATCGCTTCTGAGCTCGGATTCATACTCGTCCATCAGCGGCATGGGCCATAGGCGCTCTCCGTTGCGCTCCCCGATCTCGACCAAATCGGCCGTTATCTCCTGATCGCCCCAAATGCCGGCGATCTCCAAGCCTAATGCCGCACCGACATTGCCGGTAAGGGTGGCGATATCGATCACCTTATCAGCGTTAAGATGGGCTGCGTGCAGCAGCGCATCCGCAATGATCAATCTTCCTTCCCCGTCCGTATTCGCTACCTGAACGCTCAGTCCGTTCGGATAGTGAACGACGGAAGAAGGAAGCATCGCATCCGGTCCCGATAAATTATCCGCTACGGCGATCAATGCCGTAACCCGTACCGGAGCCTTCCGCGACACCAGGATATCCATGGCGCCCACGACGGCGGCTGCGCCGCCCATATCCATGCGGGCATCGCTGATGTCTCGGCCGATCTTAACGTTCATCCCGCCCATATCAAAGGTAACGCCTTTGCCGATAAGCACGATATGAGGGCTTTCCTTCCCGGATTCCGCTCCGTTATAGGAAATCTCGATCATCGCAGGCTCGTATTTGCTGCCGGCACCCACGGCGATCAGTCCGTTCATCTGCCGGTCATGAAGCTCTTGTCCGCGGTATACGTGAAGGTCTACGGGCGCTTTTTTGAAACGATCCTCAACGACCGCAACAAACGCCTCCGGATTTAACGTCTCAGGTGATTCATTCACCAAGTCTCGGGTGAGCTGCGTTCCTTCGATCCGGATTTCCGCCGTCCGGATGATGGCTTCCATATCTTCACGGGAAAGCCCCTCCCAGTCCTCTTGTCGAAGATGAAGGGAAAGGGCCTGCAGATTGGCCGTAACCCCGCGATGCTTATTGAATTGATATAATCCGTAGAGCCAGCCTTCCAACCACGCCTGGAGCTCTTCCTCCGCCGAAATCCCTGATGCTGCCCCGACATTGCTAGCTGCCGGGCGGATCAGCACGGCGCTTGATTTATTCTCCTTGAGCAGCGCTCTCGCGGCCGAAGCGCCCGTTCTTCGCACCTGCTCTGAAGTCAGGTTCGAACGTTGCCCCATTCCGGCAACGAGATCGTCCGACTCGTGCTCGGAACGTCCATAGAACCAGGTCAGCGTCTGGCTTTGCTTCCGGGATTCCGTTACGCGGTAATGAGACTCCTCTCCCTCATAAACCGCATAAATCGAAGCATCTGCCAGCTGAACTTCATCGATGGTGATGTTCATATCGCGCCCTTACCTCCTTTTATGAGAAAAATGCCTGTTACGCCTTCTTCATGATTTCTTCGTCATATAAATGGCAAGCTACCTGATGTCCCGGCTCAATCTCACGGTATACAGGCGTAATCTGTTTGCATACTTCCATGCAGGAAGGACAGCGGGTATGGAATCGGCAGCCTGTCGGCGGATTGACCGGGCTCGGCAGATCCCCCTTCAGAATGATCCGTTCCTTCTTCTGCTTCGGATCCGGAACCGGCACCGACGACAGCAGCGCTTGAGTGTAAGGATGAAGCGGGCGATCGTACAGCGTATCCTTATCGGCCGTCTCCACGAGCGCGCCCAGATACATAACGCCGATCCGGTCGCTGATATGCTCAACCACGCTGAGATCATGTGAGATGAACAGATAGGTCAGGCCGTATTCTTCCTGAAGATCCTGCAGCAGGTTCAATACCTGGGATTGAATGGATACGTCAAGTGCCGATACAGGCTCGTCGGCTACAATCAGATTGGGACGCACGGACAAGGCTCGGGCAATGCCGATCCGCTGGCGCTGACCGCCGCTGAACTCATGGGCGAAGCGTTCGGCATGGAAGCTGTTCAAACCGACCGTTTCCAACAGCTCGCAAGCCAGTTTATCGCGCTCTTTGGAACTCAGCTTGGTATGAATCAGCAAGGGCTCCGCTACGAGTTCTTTGACTTTCATCCTTGGATTAAGGGAAGCGTACGGATCCTGGAAGACCATCTGCATGTCTTTGCGCAGCGGACGCATCTGGTTCTCGTTGTATCCGCTAATGTCGGTTCCGTTAAAAATCACTTCGCCGCTATTCGGCGTCAGCAGTCGGGTCACCAGCCGGCCGGTCGTCGATTTGCCGCAGCCGCTCTCGCCAACCAGGCTGAAGGTCTCGCCCTTTTGGATTGCGAAGGAGATGCCATCCACGGCACGGAGCTGCTTGGATGTACCGAAGAACCCTTTTTTTACCGTGAATGATTTCTGCAAGTTTTTTACTTCTAATAAAGGTGTTTCTTTCATGCGGTTTCTCCTCCCTTCGAGTGACCTTCCTGTGTCAGCCAGCAGCGGCTTTTGCGATGTTCTTCATTTACAACGGGGAGAAGCTCCGGCTCCCGGGAGAGGCACTGCTCCATGACAAACGGACACCGCGGAGCAAATTTGCAGCCTTGCGGCATGTTCCTCAGATCCGGCACATTCCCCGGAATGGATTCCAAGCGGCGCACCTTTTGTCTAAGCTTGGGCACCGAATTAATGAGTCCTTTGGTGTAGGGATGCTGCGGGTTCTCAAACAATTCCTCGACCGTCGCCTCTTCGACGACTCGGCCAGCGTACATGACAACCACACGGTCACACATTTCAGCCACAACGCCGAGGTCATGGGTAATGAGCAGCATGCCCATCTCCTGTTCCGTCTTGAGTCGATTCATCAGATCCAGGATTTGAGCCTGAATCGTAACGTCCAGGGCGGTTGTCGGCTCGTCCGCGATCAGCAGCTTCGGATTGCACGACATGGCCATCGCAATCATGACCCGCTGGCGCATGCCGCCGGACAATTGGTGCGGATAGTCATCCACGACCTCGTCCGCCCGCGGAATGCCGACGAGTTTGAGCGAATCGATGGCATGCTGCCGCGCTTTCTTGCGGCCGTATCCCAAGTGCAGCATAATCGCTTCCTCCAGCTGCTTCCCGATCCGAAGGACGGGATTCAGCGACGTCATCGGCTCCTGGAAGATCATGGCCAGCTCGTTTCCGCGATAGCGGCGCATTTCTTTTTCCGACATTTGCACGAGATCCTTGCCCTCAAAGCTTACCGAGCCCCCGGATATTCGGCCGGGCGTGTCTTTAAGAAGCCTCATGATGGACAGGGAGGTCACGCTTTTGCCGCATCCGGATTCACCCACGAGCCCGAGCACTTCGCCTTTATTGATATGAAAATCCACTCCTGCTACGGCAAGCACCGATGAGCCATCGCGTTTGAATTCGGTTTTGAGACCTTTAACTTCAAGCAATGTTTGCGTCACGATCTATCCCCCCTATTAGTTTTTCGTCTTCGGATCAAGGGCATCATTCAGTCCGTCACCGATCAGGTTGAATGCGAGCACGGTCAGGAATATGAGAAGCCCCGGGTAATACACGATATGGGGTGCAATACTCAAGTAATCCCGACCCATGCTGAGCATGGCGCCCCAGTCCGGTTCCGTCGGCTTGGCCCCGAGGCCGAGAAAGCTTAACGAGGAAGCCGCCAGAATGGCGCCGCCGATTCTCATCGATACGTTGACGATAATGCTGGGAACCGTCTCGGGGAAAATATGTTTCCAAATAATCCGGTTATGCTTGGCACCCATGGACCGTGCTGCCTCTACATACAAAGATTCCTTTGCGGAGAGCGTCACGCTTCGAATGATTCTGGCAAACGACGGGGTCCCGAAGACCGCCACCGCGATGACTACATTGGATAAGCCCGGCCCCAGTATCGCCACGATACCGATGGCCAGCAGCAGGTCAGGGAACGAGAACATGACGTCACTGCCCCGCATGATGAGGCGATCCAGCCACCCGCCATAGTACCCGCTGATCAATCCGAGAATCGTGCCCAGCACGGCGGATATAAATACGGCGCTTAAGCTGACCGACATGGTCAACTGCGTACCGTCGATCAAGCGGCTGAGAATGTCGCGGCCGTATTCGTCCGTGCCTGCCCAATGGGCAGCAGACGGGCCTTGCATCATCGCATCATAGTTCGGCTCATTGGGAGGATACGGAACGATATGCGGACCGATCACCGCCAGCACAAGTAGTAACAAAATAAATCCGCTTGATATAACGGCAAGCTTTTGTTTCAAGAATTTAGACGTAAACGCTTTGAATTTGCCAGTTGCCTGACTCTTCGCAAGCATATCCTCCGGTGCGGAGGAATGGACCGTCACTGTTGAATTGTCGCTCATGAGCTCCCCCTCCTATTTCGATGCATACCGGATTTTTGGATTCAGTACACCGTACAATAAATCGACAATCAGGTTAATCAGGATAAATTCGGCCGCGAACAGCAATAGCAGCGCTTGAATCACGGTGTAATCCCGGAACGCGATGGAATCGACCAAGAGACGCCCCATGCCGGGAATACTGAATACCGTCTCGACCATAACCGAGCCGCCCAGCAAAAATCCGAACTGAAGGCCCGCTACGGTCACGACCTGGATCAAGGAGTTGCGCAGCGCATGCCTGCCGACAACGACGAATTCCCGCAAGCCCTTCGCGCGTCCGGTTCGGACATAATCCTCGCGCATCGTTTCGAGCATCGAAGTACGGGAGTATCTTGCCAGCATGGACATAATTCCCGCTCCCAGCGTAAAGGAAGGCAAAATATAGGATTGCCAGCTGTCGACGCCCCCTGTAGGGAACCAGCCCAGCTCAACGGAGAAAATTTGAATCAGTACAAGTCCAAGCCAGAAGCCTGGCAGGGAAATACCCGATATAGCCGTCAGCATCCCAATATAGTCCGGCCATTTGCCGCGATTGACTGCTGATATGATACCAATGATCAGACCAATGACCAGTGCCCAGCCAAGGCTGGTAAAGGTCAGGACAATCGTCGGGAAAAAGCGGCTTTCCAACATGTCCGTCACCGGCAAACCGGAAGTAACGGATACACCCAAGTCACCCTTCAACAGATCACTCATGTAGTTCACATACTGCTGCCATAGCGGCAAGTTTAAGCCTAGCTGCTCTCGAATCCCGTTGATCTCCTCAAGGGTGGCATCCTTACCTGCAACAAGCCGTGCCGGATCTCCAGGAATCAGGTGAATGAACATAAATACAAGGATGGATACAACGAACAACAGCGGGATTACACCCAGCAGCCTCTGAATTGCATATCTTCCCAAAGGATGTGCCTCCTTTCAACATGCCAGCTTTTAAAATACGATGGGCCGCTTCCTTATTGATTCAAGAGGCGGCCCACCACAAGGTATACGTTTAGCAAGCTCTTCGCTGCCTGATTATTTGACTTCTGCGTTGATCACGCTGATCGATCCGTCCGGAAGGGCCTTCACGCCTTCAAGGTAAGCACGTTTGCCCGTGATGACCTGATCGACTCCGAGGAATGCCCAAGGAGCGTCTTCCCAGATTTGTTTTTGGATGTTTGCATAGATTTCTTTGGCATCTTCAGCTTTGACGGATGCGTTAGCATCTTTGATCCATTGGTCAACGTTGTCGTTCTTGTAGTAAGCGGTGTTGGAACCCGCTGGCGGGAAGAACTCGCTGCTGAACAGACCTTTTGTCGCGCCGTCGGCATCGCCAGACGAAGGAGACCAGCTTACGTACCACATCTGAATTTTCGCGTTTTCCGGCGTAGCCGAGTTAATCTGATCGGACAGGGTTGCACCTTCCATCGACTTCGGTTCAGCTTTTATTCCGACGAGGGCAAGCTGCTGCTGAATAAACTGCATGCCTTTTACCGTTTCGGAATCATTCTCTCCCCAAATCTCAGCTTCGAATCCATCTGGATATCCTGCTTCAGCCAAAAGGGCTTTGGCTTTCTCCGGATCGTAATCATAACCCGATTGCTCGGAGTAGTGCTGGGTCATGGAGGACATGGAAGAAGTCAGCTTCGAACCCAGTCCGGATTTAACGACTTTAATGTAAGCATCTTTATCGATGGCATAGTTGATGGCTTGACGAACCTTCAGATCGTCGTAAGGCTTCTTCATCGTATTCAGCGTGATATAACGCACGATCGTAGAATCAGTCTTATCGATGACGATATTGGAATCGCCTTCTACTTCGGACACTTGCTCTGTCGGCATAGGATAAATGAAGTCCGCTTCGCCCGTTTTCAGCATCGCGATCCGGGAACCGTTCTCCGGTACCGGTTTGAACGTAATGCTGTCCACCTTCGGAAGTCCTTCTTGCCAGTAATCTTCATTCTTCACAACGACAAGGCGGTCGCCTTGAATCCATTCCTCGAATTTGTAAGCCGCCGTACCTACTGGGTTCTTCGTGATGTCGGCGCTTTCCTTAAGAGCCTTCGGGCTGATCATCAGCGCCATGGCCGTCTTGTTCAAGAAAGCGTTATACGGCTGGCTAAGGGTGATGACAACGGTGTGTTCATCCGGAGTTTGAACATCGGCTACTGTTGAGAAGCTCTTGCGCATTCTGAGGTTGTTCTTTTCATCCATGATGCGATCCAGATTGGCTTTTACCGCTTCAGCATTGAAATCCGTTCCATCATGGAACTTGACGTTCTGGCGCAGATTGAATGTGTACGTCAGGCCGTCTTCGCTGATCTTGTAGTCTTCAGCCAGCACGGGAACGAGTTCCATTTTCTCGTTGAAGCCCATCAAACCTTCATACATCGTGCGAGCACCGGAAATGGAGTGCGTGTCTCCGGCATTGTGAGGGTCAAGCGTGATGAAGTTGGCGTTAATCGCAATGACAACATCTTTGTTATCTTTTGTCACCGGCTTGCTCTCGCCGCCGCCTTCACTTGCCCCTTCGCCGCTTCCGCTGTTTCCGCCGCAGCCTGCCGCAACAATCGTAAATGCGAGCAGCAGCATGAGCAGTGACCATGTTCTACCTTTGAATCTCATTGTTTTACTCCCCCTTTGATGTAGTGAATATCTATAGATTCACTCGCCGCTTCGGCATGTAACAGCCTGCCTGCCGCCTTGAGTTCCTCACCGTTTAAGCATTCCATTCGTACACAGCGCGCCGTTCACCGACAAGCGTGCCCCCATCGTTGAAAATGGCATTCGGAACCAGCTCATACAACCGGTCAATCGTAGACTGATCGCTGTAGCCGAGACGTTCCAGGATGGATGCTATAATGCACGGCCATACTTGCTCGGAGCCGTCGGATACTTTAAGCGAGATCGCCAAGCGCTCTTTCCGAAGACCGATGCCGTACACGCCCTTCGCGCCGCCCTTGGCTGTCAGGTTGTGGTCCCTGAGCAGAGCTGAGCACACAAACCTGGTGTCTGCAATGATATCCGGATACTCATTCATCAGCTTCGCCATTCTGGCTGCAGCTTCTGCAGTCTCTGGATCCTCGATCAAATCCGGGCATGCCAGCTTGAGGAAGGAATACCCGATACGATCCAGGGGAAGTGCGAAGATGGGAAGTCCGCAGCCGTCAATGCCTTGCGGGATCGAGGAAACCGGAACCTCGGCAAAATAAGCGAGCGTCTCGAGGATTTCTTGCTGAACCGGATGCTCCGGTTTGTAATACGTGCTTTCGTCCCAGCCCATTTGCTTGCATAGGGCAATCAAGCCGCTGTGCTTGCCGGAGCAGTTATGGAAGATTCTGCGCTTCTCCTCATGATCGCGATGGCGCTGTGCCTTGGCATCCTCGTTCAATGGATAAGTTGCGCAGCAGTGAAGAGCTTCTTCCCGAATGCCGGTTTTCTTCAGAATGGATTCCAATGCATCAATGTGGAACTTCTCACCCCGATGGGAGGCGGCAAACAAGGCCGTTTCTTCCCCCGTTAGTCCGTACACTTCGTCAATCCGGCGTTTCATTACCGGAATTGCCTGGAACGGCTTGGCCGCCGATCTCAGAAAGGTGATATGATGCGGATCGCCCGCTGCGTATACAACCTTTCCGTTCTCGTCTACGACGCTGATCGCGCCGTAGTGCACGTTCTCCAATACGTTCCCGCGATATTCCTCTACCAATGGCACAAATCCCATGTTCATGCTCCCCCGATCTCCAGATGAATTAATTCAATTGAAAGTAACGATCCTGTGCGACAAGCCCCGACCCGATGATGACCCCATGCTCGTGAAGCTCCGAGCGAACAATCGAAAAGGAATCTTGAAGCGGTTCCCAGATATACTGCGAGTAGCACAGATCCGTGATCTCTTCGTATACTTCTGGAAATTTGTCCAGAAACTCGCCGCTCAAAATGACGCTGTCCGGATTGTACATGCTGACGACGTTGTTGATCGTAATCGCCATATAGGCAAGGGCCCGATCGATCAAATAGCTTGCCCAGCGCGTTCCGGCCCGCCTCTCCGCGAACAGCTCCTCGATCGTGCGGACGGGTTTGATTTTGCTGGCTTCCGACAACAAGGACGGTATATTGATATACGTTTGGAGGCATCCGGCTTTCCCGCAGTCGCACATCATGCCTTCTGGGTCCACGGTCGTGTGACCGATTTCCCCGGCGCTGTTCGTCACCCCGCGGTATATCTCCCCCTCCAGAATGAGCGCCGATCCGACGCCATTACCGAAGCCCAGGAGCACCGTACGGTTGGAGCCGTAGGCCGAACCTTTGAGCTGCTCCGCCAACGCCTTCACCTTCAGCTCATTGTCCACGACAGCTTGAAGCCCGGTTAGTTCCTTGAGCCTCTCGGCGAGCCCCACATTCTTCCATCCCAGCTGTACCGAAAAATTGACGATGCCGGCGTCGACATCGATGATGCCCGGCAGTCCAACGCCAATGCCGACCACCCGTCTTCGGTCGATATCGCATTCGGCGATCAGCTCTTCAATGGTTTCCGCGATCCGGGTCACCGTGACATCTGCCGTTTCATCGGATGATCTTGAAAAGCTTCCGCTGCACAATACGTTACCCTGAACGTCAATGAATCCGATATTCGCTTGATGCCGATCCAGCTCGACGCCGATCGAGATGACCGCCGTATCCAGCAGCCTTATTAAGGAAGACTTTCTTCCGCGGCCGGCCGAGGTCTGCTCTTCCGTTTCGTGAACGTATCCTTCCTCCGTCAGCTCCGATACGATCCGGCTGACCGTTGTCGGACTCATGCCCGTCTGTTTGGCAATGACGGCTCTTGAAATCGGCTGTTCATTCTTGATGATTTGAAATACTGTGAGTCTGTTCTGCCGCTTCATAAAGTCTTGATCATGCTTTTTCATGAAGACATCCCCTATTTAATTTCACCAGTAGATTAATTAGATCAATTTTCCAAGTAAAAAGATCCGAAATCATCAAAAAACAGTGATTATTATCAGTTTTAATATTTTTATTCTCCAGTGATATTAATAATAAAACGTGTTTTGTAAAAGTGTCAATATATATGACACATTTAAATAAATTTTTTTTTGATTCTGGAAATGTAAGCATTTCACTTTTTTACGAAAGAAATTCAATCTCCTGCATACATACAGATGACCGCCCATCACGCACAATATGACATGAACATGACGTAAAATTTCCTGAAATGTAGGTAACAACGTCGTTTACCCCAATAATAAAGCCACCCGAGAAAAGAATGATTGGAACATTCTTCATCCCGAATGGCTATAAGTGGAGTACATCTATGATATGTTCGGTTTTGTCCCAGGTTGTTAGGGACATCCTTGTTTCATCAGCCTAAAACGAATGAAACCACCCGAGAAATTAATTCGAGGGGCCCTCGAATATCCCGGATGGCTTATGTATAGAGAATACATATTTTGATCAAAGCATGAGGGCTGCTAAAACCGCTCTATTTTGACTAATTTATCTTAACCGCTTTGATTTGATACACATAACTTATAGATTTAAACGCTTGTAATCCTCAATCTTATAATCTTTTAAGTCCCCAGCGGAGGTTTGAGGATAGCCGATCCTTTGGGAGTCCGTTTCTACCTTGCCTATTCCATTCCGGAAACGGACGGACAACAGAGCGGATAGACTCAAACCGGAGCGCCCGATAGCCGATCCTTTGGAAGTCCGTTTCTACCTTGCCTATTTCCATTCCGGAAACGGACGGACAACAGAGCGGATAGACTCAAACCGGAGCGCCCGATTGACTCAAACCGGAGCGCCCGAGCGCCTTACTTGTTTTTGTAATATTCCACCGCTTTATCGAAATAATGCTTTTCGTCCTCAGGCAGGTCCTCAAAATAGTAAATGGCCGCGACCGGACACGCCGCTTCGCAGGCACCGCAGGAAATGCATATATCGGTGTCGATATAGAACTGGTCGTCCCCTTCTTCGATGCAATCCACCGGGCAAACGTCTACGCATTCTCCCGCCTTCTCTTCGATACAAGCTGAGCCAATAACATACATCCGTGATTCCACCTTCCCAAGTGTAATAAGAATCTTCTAGATTCTAACGCCGGGCTATCATTTGAAAAGTCCATTACTCATTCATCAGCTCGGTTTCTATACTTTTTATACTAAAATATATCATAATTATGTGGTTAATCATGCCAGTTGTCAACAAACCGCGAGAGAATAGCCTTGAAAACGGCCATTCCGGTTGACTTATAGAAGGTAAAGACATAAGATGAGACATATTGCTTTTTAACCTTTTTTGTTGCAAAAGAAAGCATTCATCGAGAAACAAGGCGGTGATTATAGTGGATCAAGAAGTTGCATACAGCACCCGCGAGTATATCATGCAAATGTTGAAAATAAATGGTGAACTCAGCACGAAATCCATTACCGAGGCACTGGGCATTACGGGCATGGCCGTCCGTCGACATCTGGAGAGCTTGAAGAATGAAGGGTACATCACGTATCGAACCGTGAAGCAGCCGATGGGAAGACCCGTGTCCCTATACAGTCTTACTGAATCTGCAGAGGATTTTTTCCCTAAGAACTATCATTCGCTTGCCCTCGATCTGCTTAACGAGCTCCAGGACGAGGCCGGCGACAAAATGATATCTTTGCTGTTCGACAAGCGCAAAGACACGTTGCTGAACAAGTACACGCCGACGGTAAAAGCCGAGACTCTCGAAGATCGGGTCGCGGCCCTTGCCCAGATTCAGAACGACAACGGATATATGGTGGATTACCAAAAAGTCGCGGATGAAGAATACGTGCTTGAAGAACTGAACTGCCCGATCTCCCAGGTAGCCAACCGGTACCAGCATGCATGCCGCTGCGAGCTTGATCTGTTTCAGTCCTTGCTGGAAGCGGATGTGGAACGTACCGAATGTCTTGCCAAAGGCGATAAGAAATGCGTGTACCGGATCCGAAAGCAAGCCGAAGCCAAACAAACATAATATCTGTTATTGCCACTTCAGGCTCCTTCCATACGGGAAGGGGCCCTTTTTTGTCAAAAGATAAGAAAGTATAAACTTCAGAGGCTTACCCACCTTATCTCGCAAGAAAAACTTCCGCTATATGCGGTCTGTCTTCTGAGAAAGTACGTCGATAGACGTGTTTCTTATAGCACTTGTCCTATCCTATTCTCTTGAATCACGAGACATGTATGTTTCTTGGAATTATTCCAGTACAAGCAGTCGATCATCCTGATCGGACGGCACGCCCCGGCCATCGGTATTGTTGGTAATGACATAGGTTTTGCCGTTATGGACCTTAACGTCTCTTAATCGGCCTTCGCCTTCCAGCACGGTCTCGAGCGCGGTTTTCTCCGGCTGGAACCGGTACAGCTTCTGTCCCCGAAGGGTCGCCACGTACAAGCGGTCCTGCTCGTCAAATGCGATGCCGGAAGGAGCTATTGCCGTTTCGCCGCTATGGTACAGCGGGAGTTCCATGCCTTCCAACGTATCATCGCCATAAATTTCGGGCCAGCCGTAGTTGCTGCCTGCCGTGATTTCATTAATCTCATCGTGTCCGCCCGGCGTGCCGGAAGGCCCGTGCTCCGAGCTGTAAAAGTCCCCATCCGAATTCCAGGCCAAGCCCTGCGAATTCCGATGCCCTAACGTATAGACGTAAGAACCTGCCGTCGGATTGTCCGCCGGGACTTTCCCGTCCAGCGTTAATCGCAATATTTTGCCTGCCAGGTTCTCCTGATTTTGCGCAAGCTCGCCCTCGCCCGAATCTCCCGTCGTAACATAGAGCATCTCATCGGGACCGATCGCGATTCTGCCGCCATTATGCACGTTGGAGCCGGGGATGGACTCAAGGAAAACTTGGGACTCCGTCCATTGGTTTCCCTTCAACTCCAGCAGAACCAGCCGGTTCAAGAGCGTTCCACCCTGATCATAGGTGTGATAGGCGAAGGCTTTTCCGGAATCCCGAAAATCAGGCGCTAACGCAAAGCCCAGAAATCCCCCTTCTCCTTGATGCGAAACCGGCTTCTCGGTATGTACCGATAGTCTGTTCAATGTGCCGTCCTTGATCTGAACGATATTCCCTTCCCGCTCGCTGATATAAATCGTCTCACCGTCAAAATCGATGGACCAAGGCGTTCTCAATTGCTCCGCAAGCACCTGATAGGAAGAATCAGGAGCCGCCTCCCCCCGCTCCTCCTGCGTTCCTTCTTCAGCCGAAGGGGACGACTGGCTTGTACATGCAGCAAGAAACAGCAGCGCAGCTGTAAACATCATGCCGAACATCTTTTGTTTCAAATCCAGCACCTCCCGGGTTTATTCAAGGCTCCGGTGCATCATCTGGATGTCCTGCCCTATGTCGTGCCCTATGCCCTGCAAAGAACTCATCACGATATCCTCATCGCTAAACGATTCGATCCGGCTGCCCGCAACATAACGGGTTTCGTGCCCTCGTCCGGTTATAATGATCCTGTCCTCGTCACCGGCCATTTCCACTGCGCGTTGAATCGCTTCTTTACGGTCTAAGACAACCTCCCAGTTCCCCGATTCGCGGGACGTTAAGCCGCCCAGCATCTCGGCCATGATCTGCTCCGGATCCTCCGAGAACGGATTGTCGGCCGTGAACAATACATAATCCGAATACGAGGCTGCAATATCGGCCATGATCGGCCGTTTCGAGCGGTCCCGCTCGCCCCGGCAGCCCATCACGCATATCATTTTGCCTGAGGTAATGGCCTTGGCGGATTGCAAGGTTGCCTTAAGACCGTCCGGATTATGCGCATAATCGACGACCACGCCAAAACGGCGTCCTGTTTGTATTTCTTGAAACCGGCCATGAACCCCTGCAAATTGCTCCAAACTTTCGCGGATTTCTTCCAGCGGTATCCCTTCCAGCAGACAGGTCGTCATGGCAGCCAGCGCGTTGTATATATTGTGTGCTCCATGAACCTTCAGATTAACGTCGCTGCTTCCCCAAGGCGTTTCTGCATGAAAGGCGCAGCCTTCCCTTGTGTGATGAATTTGCGTTGCCCGGACGTCCGCCTGATTCTGAATACCATAGGTTATGATTTGTGCGGATGTCCGTTTTGCGTAATAAGAGGATGCGGCATCGTCTGCGTTCAAGACGGCCTTCTTCTGCATGTCACGGTTACTGTTACCCAGCTGGGCGAACAGCAGCTCCTTCGTATTGCGATAGCTCTCCATAGTCTGATGGAAGTCCAGATGATCATGCGATAAATTCGTGAAGACGACCGTCTGAAAATCGCATCCGCGCACCCTTCCCATATCCAATCCGTGCGAAGATACCTCCAGAACACCGTATTCACCCTCATGCGAGATGATCGTATGAAAATAACGCATGAGCTGGATCGTATCCGGCGTCGTATTCAGCGTTTTCTCCACATGATTTCCGATTTTCATATACAAGGTGCCGATGATCCCTGTTTTGCGGCGGGCGTCGTTAAGTATTTGATCTACCATATGAGTCGTCGTCGTTTTGCCGTTCGTCCCGGTAATTCCAATCAATTTCAATCGCCGCGTAGGATCGCCAAAAAAAGCGTTTGCGAGAATCGGCAGGATTCTTCTTGTATCCGGCACCGTTATATGCGTAACGTTTCCTGGCAGTCCCGAAAGCTCCCGCTCGGCCACGATGGCAACAGCCCCATTCCGTATCGCCTGTTCGGCATAATCATGGCCGTCCACGTGAAATCCCGGCACGCATACGAACATGCCGCCCGGCCGGATTTCTCTTGAATCTGTTTCCAGGTTCGTGATATCCACGGAAGTACGGCCCGTAATCTTTTTTAATATCAGCCGATCCGTCAGTGATTGTAGAATCATGTCTGGTACCTCATCTCGTGATGTAATCATATACCCAGGGTCAGGTGGCAGCGTGATGTATAAGGTGTAGAATTTACGACTATGTATCGTTTTAACCAGCATTTCTAATTAACCTAACCAAGCAAGGGCTTTCTGAAACTGAATTAGGGGATTATGTTCTGCTGCGGCCCGATTTCTTTGGAGGAGTTCACTTTATGCGCTTACGCCATATCAGATCAAACAAAGTGGTGACTGGATTCGTTAACCATGTTACGCTTAAAGTAAGCGGTTGCAAGAAAATAAGCATTGAATGTATGCAGCCTGTTCTATAAAGAACGCGGACAAAGGATCCGAAAATCCATATCTGCCTGAAAGGGGAGCTTTCGATGGGACCGTTCACCGACGATTTGCTTCGCGATAAAGTCGTTTTGATTACGGGAGGCGCCACGGGCCTGGGGCGCGCCATGGGAGAGAAATTCGCGCTGCTGGGCGCCAAGCTCGCCATATGCGGACGCCGGGAAGAAGTGCTGCAGCAAACCGCTGAGGAATTAAAGCAAAAGGGCTGCGAGGTATGGTACAAAAGCTGCGATGTTCGCGACCCTGCGCAAATCTCGGCTCTTGTTGAAGCGGCAGAGCAGCATTACGGAGGCATTGATGTGCTTGTCAACAATGCGGCCGGGAACTTTATCAGCCCCACGGAGCGCCTTTCTCCTCGGGCTGTGGATGCCGTGCTCAACATCGTGCTGCATGGCACCTTCTATGCCACCCTGGAGGTCGGCAAACGCTGGATCGAACAAGGCAAAGGCGGAACGATGCTCAACATCGTCACCACATACGCTTCTACGGGCTCTGGCTACGTGGTCCCGTCCGCGGCTGCCAAAGCAGGCGTGCTTGCGCTGACGCGCTCCCTGGCCGTGGAATGGGCACCATACGGCATACGCCAGGTAGCCATCGCCCCGGGTCCGTTCCCAACCGAAGGCGCCTGGTCAAGATTATCCCCAACGCCGGAACTGGAGCAGAAAATGATCGACCGCATCCCCCTCAAGCGCGTTGGGGATGCTGAGGAGCTGGCTAATCTCGCCGCCTATCTGATTTCCGATTATGCCGGCTATATTAATGGCGACGTGATCACCATCGACGGCGGCGAATGGCTGCAGGGGGCAGGACAGTTCAACGAGCTGGCCGAAGTGACCCATGAGCAGTGGGATCGGTTGGCCGAGCTGACGCGCAAAGGCAAATAGCATATACGCAAGAAAAGCAGCGTTCCATCTACTTTCACCGAAGACGGAAACAGAAGGCGGAATAGGTGTGAATCGAATTTTCAGTTTCTCTGAAAACTTATGTATTTCTATAATCTAAATGAGCCCCAAGCCGGGAGCATCCAACGGACTGCTCCCGGCTCGGGGCTCATCTTGCGTTTAAGATTACATATTATGCTTCGTAGGAATCTACCAGCAAGGCATATACGATGCCGGGTCCGTGAACGCCAATCGTCAGATCGTTCTCGATATCGGCGGAACGGCTCGGACCCGATATGAAATGGATTCCTGCTGGCAGCTGCTCACGTCCGGCCTGATCGAACTGTACGAGAATCTCTCCTAATCGGGTAACCATTCTGTCGATTGGAATGATAGCCATCAGTACGGTCGGCAGCAGGCTGACCGAACGGCCCTTATGCGGGGCGGACTTCACCGTAATCGAACCGGTGTAGGCCGCAGCGTAATCGGCCATGACAACGCCGAAGTCGGCTCTGGCGGCGACAGCCCTCCAATCCGTGTCCGCCGCTTCGTTCCAGGAGAGAACCAGCGCATCGGGCAGACTCTCTTCCAGACCCAGTCGATCCAGCGCGTCCTCCTGCTGACGAAGAATCGTAGCTGCGCTCATCTCCATCGCTTTATCCCTGATAAACCGGGTGACCTCTTCGCGATGGCTCAGTCTGACCACATGGCCTCCGGCTGCTTCAAAGTTCGCGGTAAACTGCGTAATTTTCTCCTCGAGCGGCCAATTAAATTCTTTCCAGAAATCCGGGGCACCGCGGAAAGGGTGCTCCGGAGCGGAGCGAATCCGATCTCTACCCAGCTTCGCGGCGATCCCATCCATGAACTGCTCCTGCTTCCTGCGGGATTGTTCTTCTAGACGGGTTAACCAGCCGCGATCGGTTTCGTTAGTCATGCGCATTCTCCCCCTTCCCGGATTTCTGCTGCCGAAGCCGCTCGCTCAACCGATCGGCGATTACGGGATCCATGGTCCCCGAGGTTCTGCGAATATCCTGCTCCATCTCGGGCCATCGATCACGGAAGGAATGTTTGGGAAGGCTTGGGGTCACCCTGTACGAATTCCATCCCTTCAAAGGACCGATTCTCGTTCGGATCTCTCCGCCCCGCACCACCAGCTTCTGGCCCCATTTTCCGAGGGATACCACGCTGCGGTAACGCTTGGCATTACCCATGACCGCCGAGAAGCCTTTCATCCCCATCGCTTCCAGCTTATCGCCGCGTCCGGCTTCAATCTTCCGGCGGCGCAAGGATACCAGCATGTCATGCAGCGGGATCTTGACCGGGCATGCTTCATAACAGGCGCCGCACAGGCTGGATGCGTTTGCGATATCGTCCCATTCCGCGACGTTCTTGTTCAAGGCCGGCGTTAATACGGCACCGATTGGGCCGCTATACGTGCCTCCATAGGCGTGCCCGCCAATATGACGATATACCGGACAAGCATTCAGGCAGGCGCCACATCGTATGCAATTGAGCAGCTCCTGGAATTCCGGATCGCCGAGCTGGAGAGAGCGCCCGTTATCAATAATGATAATATGCATTTCGTCTGGTCCGTCGGCATCCAGCTCTCTCTTCGGCCCGCTGATGCCGGACATGTATACCGTCAGTTTCTGGCCGGTCGCGGACCGCGGCAGCAAGGTAGCCATCACCTCGAGGTCAGACCATGAGGGTATAATCCGCTCCATGCCCATTAGGGTGATCTGCGTCTTCGGCACGGTCGTCACCATCCGGGCATTGCCTTCATTCTCGAACAGGACCATAGAGCCCGTCTCGGCGATGGCAAAATTACAGCCCGTCATGCCAATGTCCGCTTCGAGAAATTTCTCTCGCAACTTCATGCGGACGAAACCCGCCATAATCGCCGTATCCGGCGGCAGCGCTTCTCCCGCCTCCGCGGACAGCAGCTCTGCGATCTGATAACGGTTCTTGTGGATGGCGGGAATAATAATATGGGATGGCGTTTCATCCGCAAGCTGAATGATGTACTCGCCGAGATCCGTTTCCACGGCCTCTACCCCGATGGAATCCAGTGCCTTGTTCAGGTGCAGCTCCTCGGACACCATCGATTTCGATTTGACGACGGATTTGGCCGACTTATGCTCCGCTATCTGCAGGGAGATCGCAACCGCTTCTTCTGCCGTCTCCGCAAAATGGACATGCGCTCCGTTCGCCCTGGCTTGCTCGGCAAACTCATTCAAATAATAATCCAAATGCGCAATGGTATGGAGCCGGATTTGGCGCCCCCGTTCCCTCCACGCATCCCAGTTGCCATGCTCCTCCGACGCCAGCTTTTTGCCAAGCCGCAGCCGTTCTGTCGTAAACTTCACCGCGTTGCGCAGAAATTCATTGTTCAGAGCGTAACCTGCACGCTCCTTCACCGTCTGCGCTTTCGTCTCAGCTGTGCTCATGCACGCTCACCCCCTCGTACAAAAGCTCGGCCAAATGCTTGACCTGAACCTTCTCGCCCCGGTGACGCAGATTGCCGGCAATGTTCATGAGGCAGGCCATGTCAAGTCCCACCAGCACGGACGCCTCGGTTTCCAGCACATGATCGCTTTTCTCCGTTACCATCGCGCCCGAAATATCCGCCATTTTCACGGCAAACGTTCCCCCGAACCCGCAGCAATCCTCGGCAAACGGCAAGGGGACGAGCTCCAGCCCTTTGACGTGACTCAGCAGTTTCATCGGTTCGTCCTTCACCCCGAGCAGGCGGCTGCCGTGGCAGGAAGGATGATAGGTTACCTTGCGCGGATAGACGGCGCCAACATCGGTCACGCCCAGCACGTCGACGAGGAATTGCGTAAACTCATAGCATTTGGATTGAAGCGCTTTCGCTTTATCCAGGTAAACGAGATCGTCCTTGAACAAATCCGGATAATGATGAATCATATACGTGCAGGACCCCGAAGGGGACACCACAAAGTCGCTGTCGTCAAAAGCGTCCAAAATCGTCCTGGCACTGATGCGCGCCTCTTCCCAATAACCGCTGTTGTAGGCAGGTTGGCCGCAGCAGGTCTGGATTTCCGGGAATTCCAGCTGCACGCCGTACCTTGCCAGCAGTCTTGCCATCGATTCAGCTACCCGCGGGAACAAGGCATCGCTGAGGCAAGTGACAAACAATGAAATCTTCAACCTCTTCACCCCGCTAATCGTCAGGATAGGCCGATGAGTCGGCCTCTAGCAAGAACCCCCCGGAACGGGGGGATTCCATCTTGATATGATCCAGCAGCTTGCTCTATACGGATTCGATTCGAAGACCCAGCGCCCGATAAGGCGCCGCTTCCTCTTCCGTCAATCTCCGGTCGGTGATGATCAGGTTCACTTCGGCGAGGTCGGCGACCTGCGCAAAAGCCTGCGTGCCGAATTTGCTGGCATCGGCAAGCAGAATGGTCTCATCCGTCATCCCGATCATTTTTTGCTTGATTCTCGCCTGCAGCTCATTGGATTCGCTCAAGCCCCGGTCCATGTGCACGCCCTTGCAGGAGAGGAAGGCTTTATCCACGTAGTAAGCTTCCAGCGAACGCTCCGCCAGCGGACCGACGAAGGACAAGGAACGATGAGCCAGGATCCCGCCCGTCGAGATGACCTGAACGCGCTCCTTGGTGCTCAGCTCAGCGGCCACCTTAATCGAATTCGTCAGCACGGTAATCGGAATGTCCGGTATGATCTTGGCCATGTACCACGCGGTTGAGCTTGCATCCAGCAGGATGCGGTCGTTCGGATGGATTCGCTTGACCGCTTCCTCCGCGATTCGCTGCTTCTCCAGCGCATGCATGATTTCCCGTTCAGCATACGGTATTTCCGGCTGAGACCGCTGAATTTCCGGTTGATCCTTCACGCTAACCGCTCCCCCGTGGGAACGGCGCAGGCGCCCTGCTTGCTCCAGCCTGTCAAGGTCGCGGCGAATCGTTTCCTCCGTTACGCCGCAGAGCTGACTCAGCTCGGAGACTCGAATGCTCCCTCTTTCGTTGACCAACTGTACTATTTTCTCATATCGTTCTGCAACCAGCATCATACCGCCCATCCTTACTGTTCGTATATTCTATCTCTTCCCGGTCCGCTGACCGAACACCCCGTAAGCTTCCTCCCATAAGGGGGCATCCTGCGGCTCGTAGGTCTTGACCGGGAAGGATTCCCTAATGACTGCGCGCGCTTCCCATATATCGGACAGCTCACCCTGCGCAATGAACTGTACGGCCATATTGCCGATGGCGCTGCCTTCCGCAGGCCCCGCCCATACCGGCTTCCCAATGGCGTTCGCCGTCCACTGGCATAATGTTTCATTATGAATGCCACCGCCTACCATATGCAAGCCCTGAAATTTCCGTCCGGACAATTCCTCGGTCAACTCCAGCACATATCGGTATTGCATGGCCAAGCTTTCCATAATGCAGCGCACAAGCGCGCCCTCGTTCTGCGGAACGCCCTGGTTCGTGCGGGCAGCATATTCCCTTACCCGTTTCGGCATGTCTCCCGCAGGGAGGAACATGGAATCGTCCGGATCGATGAAGCAAGCAAATGCCGGTGCCGCTTCCGCCATATGAACCAATTCGGGATACGAATACGACATCCCTTCCCGCCCCCAGGTCCGCTGACATTCCTGCAGGATCCACAGCCCCATGATGTTCTTGAGCAGCCGGTACGTGCCGTATGCGCCTCCTTCATTCGTGAAGTTCAGCTCACGGGCCCTTTCATGAATGACCGGCTGGTCGACCTCGGTCCCCATCAACGACCAGGTGCCGCAGCTCAAATAGGCGAACGACCGCTCCAATGCAGGAACCGCAACCACGGCGGAAGCCGTATCATGCTCTGCAACCGCATAAAGCGGGATGGATGGAAGCCCCAGTTCCTCGGTTACGGCTGGCCTTAACCCCCCGATATGGGTACCGGGTTGAACCACAGGATGAAATAACCCATGAGGGATCTTCATTGATTTCAATAGATGATCATCCCAGCTGGCCGAGTGCGGGTTATACAGCTGCGTCGTGGTCGCATTCGTGAATTCGTTCGCCATCTCGCCCGTCAAGAAGTAGCGCAGCAAATCGGGGATCATTAAGAATCGCTCAGCCTCTTGAAGCAGATAGGGTTTCTTCCGTTGGAGCGAAGCAAGCTGGTACATCGTATTGAACGAGAGAAATTGTATTCCCGTCCGATCAAAAATTTCTCCAGGCGTCAGCTCCCGGAAGACCTGTTCCATCACGCCATCCGTGTGCGTGTCCCGATAATGATACGGATTCATGAGCAGCTCCCCGCCCCGATCCAGGAGACCGAAATCCACCGCCCAGGTATCAATGCCGATGCTCGACGGCAAGCGATGTTTCCCCTTCAGCTTGAGCAAGCCCTGTTTCATCTCATGGTAGATCCGTAAGATATCCCATTGAAAGCGGTCGCCGATTCGAACGGGATCGTTCGGGAACCGGTGAATTTCCTCCACGCCGATGGTGCGGCTGTTCAGCTGGCCCAGCATCGCCCTGCCGCTGCTTGCTCCCAAATCAAATGCAAGAACGCTCAACGCTCCCCAGCCTCCTTGTCAGATCATAATCAACGGTTCGGGCATGAACCCGATGACGATTCCATCTCTTCTCATGCTTGCGAACGCTTCAGCAATACGTCCTGTTCATACTGTTTCACTTCGGACAGCCACTCTTCTCTGACCGGCACTCCCAAACGTTCGCAATAGTAATCCCAGACCGCTCCGAACGGATAGGATTTAAACTCTTCGGTCAACGCCAGGCGGGTCGTGTAATCGCCTTCAAGTTCAGCCTGCTTCAGCCGATCGACCGGTTCAAGCTTGGCGCGCAGCAGCGCCTTGATCGTATTGCGGGTTCCGATAACCCACGCAGCGATGCGGTTAATGCTGGCATCGAAGAAATCCAGTCCGATATGGGTAACATCCAGCAGTTGATTGCGCACCAGCTCGCGTCCGATCTCGGTCAGCTCATCGTCCATGATGACGACATGGTCGCTGTCCCAGCGCATCGGCCGGCTGACGTGAAGGAGTAGTCCATCGGTGAAAAGGGCGAGCGACGACAGTTTGCCGGCAATGCTCTCGGTTGGGTGAAAATGACCCGCATCCAGGCAGATCAGCTTGTTGTTCCGAATGCCATACCCCATGTAGAACTCGTGCGAGCCCACAACGTAGGCTTCGGAGCCGAGCCCGAACAGCTTGCTCTCGACGGCATCCAAATTCCATTCCGGATTGATATCCTCGGCAAAAATCTCATCCAGCGAATCCTTCAGCCGCTGTCTCGGTGCCATTCGGTCTACCGGCATATCCTTGTAACCGTCCGGAACCCAAATATTCGTCACGCAGGTCTGACCCAGCTGTTCACCGAAATAAGCTCCGATTCTTCGCGAAGCCTTGCAATGTTCAATCCAAAATTGACGAATCGCCGGGTCGGCATGACTCAGCGTAAACCCGTCCTTCGACTTGTCGTGGGAAAAGCAGGTGGGATTAAAATCGAGTCCGATCCCCTGCTCCTTGGCCCAATCCACCCAGGACTGGAAGTGCCTCGGCTCCAGCTGATCCAAATCAACGGACTCGTCGGTATCCGCATAAATCGCGTGGAGATTCACTTTGTGGGATCCGGGAATGAGCGACAACGCTTTTTCCAGGTCGGCCCTCAGCTGGTCCGGCGTTTCGGCTGCCCCGGGATATTCCCCGGTCACGGAGATGCCGCCGGACAGGTCCTGATCACGGAACAGGAATCCGCGAACATCATCTCCCTGCCAGCAATGGATGGAGATTTTGATGCGCTCAAGTTCCGTCAAGATTTGGTCCACATCGATGCCATGCTGTCCATAGAGCTGTTTAGCTTCCTCAAAGTTCCTTGCAACGTCCTGCCTCATCGCATATCCTCCCATATGAATGAGGACAGCCGGGTTGAATCAACCCAGCGCCCCATCTTAATAAGAATTCTTGATTCCTTGCGTTAGGTTGGTTACTCATTCTTTCGATTATCGAGTAAACGCTGCCGGTACTCCCCCGTCAATCGTCAGCATACAGCCGGTCGTCTTCGATGATTTGGACGAAGCAAAGTATGCAATGCCTTCGGCAATGTCCTGCGGATAGATGTTCACGAGCAGTGTCGTGCGTTTCCGATAGTGCTCTTCCAGCTGATCCGGTTCGATCCCGTAGGCTGCAGCCCGCTCGTTTCTCCAGTTCGAGTTCCAGATCGCAGAGCCTTGCAATATCGCGTCAGGCAGGATCGTATTCACTCGGATGCCGTATTCCCCGCCCTCGGCAGCGATGCAGCGGGCCAAATGCGCCTCGAGCGCTTTCGCTGAGCTGTATGCGGTCACATTTTTTCCGGCATAAACGGAGTTCTTCGATCCGATAAACACCATGCTCCCGCCAATACCCTGTACCTTCATCAAGGAGAAGGCTTCTCTGGCCACGAGGAAATAACCTGTGCCCAGCACGTTCATGTTCAGGTTCCATTCCTTTAGAGACGTCTCGTCAAACGGGCTGGACGTTGCTAGGCCCGCATTGTTCACGATAATATCGACACCGCCATAAGTTACGGAGGTTTCGCGATAGGCGCGCTGCACGGCCTCTTCGTCGGTTACGTCCATTTTAACAGCAAATGCCCGATTCTCCCCGTACTTTGCATTGATTTCCTCGGCAACCTGCTGCGCGCCTTCGAGATTTAGGTCCGCCAGCACGACATGGGCTCCTTCGGCTACCAGCCTGCGCGCCGCGGCACTGCCGATCCCCCCGGCTCCCCCGGTGATAAAAGCAATCTGCCGCGAAAACTCCGCTTCGGCCGGCGCAAGGCTCAATTTATACAGCTCGAGCGGCCAATACTCCACGTTGTAGGATTCGTTCTCGCTCAGGGATACGAAGTCGCCGAGCGCCGTTGCGCCGCGCATGACCGCGATTGCCCGATGATACAGGGCGCCGCTGACTTGCGACATCGCCCAGCTCTTGCCGGTGTTGATCATTCCGATTCCGGGAATCAGGATGACGCGCGGAGCCGCTTCGAACATGACGTCGCCTTCATGATGGTTGCGTTCAAAATAGGCTTGATACTGCGCTTTGTATGCCGCAATGCCCTCGATGAGCTTTGCTTTAAGGCCTTCGATATCTTCAGCGTTCGGCGTCCAATCGATGAAGAGGGGAACAACCTTGGTATGAACCAGGTGATCCGGACAAGCGGCGCCTACTTGGGACAGCTTCGGCGAATCGATGCCGCCGACGAAGTCCAGCACATCGTCTTGATCATCGAAGGACAGGATCATTTTCTTCGCGTCGCTGACGGCTCCGCGTACGGCAGGCATCACTTCCGCAGCGATGCTCCGGCGGATTTCCGCGGCAAGCGGCGCATGCTTCCGGCCGCCGAACAGCTTGTCGTTGTTCACTCGGGCCTCAATGAAGGCTTCCGCTTCACTTATGATGCGAATCGTCTGTGCGTAACAAGCTTCCGAGGTGTCGCCCCAGGTTACAAGGCCGTGCTTCTCCATGAGCACAAGCTCGGCGTTCGGATTAGCCAGCACC
Organism: Priestia sp. BR_2; assembly: GCF_041954005.1. NCBI lineage: Bacteria > Bacillati > Bacillota > Bacilli > Caryophanales > Bacillaceae > Priestia > Priestia sp. BR_2. Next base: position 82,298 of record NZ_JAVFHM010000350.1, read on the forward strand.
CCTTCCGCGATCATCTTCGACAGCGTAAAGCCAGGGCGGACATATGGAACCCACACGAATCGGTCGCCGAAAATTTCCCGGGCTAATTCTTTGCCGTTATGGGCGCAGCACAAGCTGATAATGGCATCCGGATGCGTATGGTCCACATGCCGAAACGGCAAGAACGCGTGCAGCAGCGTTTCAATAGAAGCGCGCGGGTGCTTCGCATCTACCATGCAATGTCCCAGATATGCCACCATCTCCTCATCCGACATCGAATCTCGTTCGAACAGCGGCCGGATATCCTCCATGCGCAAGCCTGTGAAATTGCCCGCTTTCATGGTGGCCAGATCGGATCCGCTGCCTTTTACGTACATCACCTCGACGTCGTTGCCGCGAAAATCCTGAATCGTTGTTTTACTGGATGTGTTGCCGCCGCCCCAGTTGCATACGCGCCGGTCGGCACCAATCAAATTCGAGCGATAGACAAGCTCATCCAATGTATTTTGTGCCTGCTGTGCCTTTGATTGTTCCCATAAGCTCTGAACCATGAAGCTTCCCCTCCGATTGACCATATGAATTTGCTTTCATTTGTTTCCCATATTAACACGCCCGTTTATTTTTGAATAGCGTATTTTCAAAAATAAACGAAGATATTGTATTTGTTTGTTTGGTTTTCAATGCAACTCCCGTACAAACAAAAAAACAGCTCTTGTCAGAGCTGCTTTACGAACCGAGCTGCTATATTTGATTTATGAATGGTCCGAGCCGGAGCCCGCGGCCGCCATTTGATCCGCTTTCGCAATTCCTTCCAACAATGCATCACGGAATGCAATTTCATCCTCGTTGACGTAACCCGTGAATACGATTTCCGAGATGTCCTTATGGTTGAAAAAGATGTTGGAATCCGCGGTCAGATTTCCGTGAGGATAGAAGCAGGCAACGTAATCCCAACGCTTTAGCGTCTTGGAATCGTTCTGCATTCGGCCATAGATCATCAGCGTCTGGTCCCAATCCTTGAACTTGACGACAGATCCGATTGGCAGCAGCTTCTGCTCCGTTTGCTCATGCTGTTCCATGTTGATCAACCCTTCATTATTTTTTTACCGATCCAATAAACAATCGACACTACGAGTGGTACGCCAATAAGAAAGGATAGGCAGATGACGGCTTTTTCCGCTGCCGCGTAACTCGTGTCCAGCAGATTGGGAATCACCGTGCCCAGAACGCCGACAATAGCAATAATCACCATTATGTATTTGAACCGTTTTTGTCTGTCGCTCATCGGCTGTGCGCCCCCTTCTATTTTACCGTTATCGCTCCTCCGACTCCGACGAGGCTTGCTCCCGGTCCCAACGGGATGTGGAACTTCAAACCGCTTTTGCCCACCTCCGCGGATGCGCCGAGTACGCCCAGTGAAGCGGAACCTCCGATGTGCAGCTCTTTATCCGTCCAAGGAAGCGGAATATTCACGCCGCCCTCATATTTGTTTAATGTAGCCTCAGCTCCGACGCTAAGCGTGCCGTCCTTGACCGCCGCCTCGACTTCGGCCTTCACCAGGCTAACCGATCCTTCGACATGATCATTCGCATAGCCTGCTTCAACAACAGCCCCGCTGGCATGCGCTCCTTCGGATAAGCTTGCTCCCGCGCTGCCTGTTATTGCTTTGGCATAAAGTCCATTCTCTTCGTGCTTGATTACGCTGCCTTCCACTTCTACTCCTTTGAGCGCTGCATCCAGCGGGTTGCTTGAGGATTTAGCGGCCACGCCGGAAGTCTTGGATGCAGCGCCTGCCGCCGCAGCGATTCCCGCTCCGGTTGCCGCCCCTGCCATAATGCCCGCGCCTGCTACGGCTCCTCCAGCTGCAGCACCGTTCACCATTTCATCCGTGGAACGGAATTTGACGGATATTTGCTTCAGCTCGGTGGATATCGTTTGCAAACACTCCACAAACTTGAGCATCGTCGTCCTGGCATGCTGATAATCCCCGTAAAACCGCTCGCGGGTCATCCCTTCCCACTGACCTTCCATTTCGTGAATGCTTCGCTGAAGCCGCTGCACCATATCGCCGCTAAGTTGCCCTGATTGGGCAAATTGCGCGGATACCTGCTCCAGCTGCTCGGGTGTAACTAATATTCGATTGGACATAAATACGGACGCCCCTTCTGTCTCGCCGCCCTGCTTCTTCAGGCAGTCTACCAACAAATTTCAATTCCATAAACTATTAAACCGAACTACCAAGCAATAACCACATTTTTCAATTTTAGTAGGTATACAGGAAAGGAACAATCAAGCGAAGGATTCATTTTCATCAGGTCCCGATCTAGTAAAAAAGCACTGACCTCCTCATTCCCCATGCGGATGAACAACCATCTCATCCCCGGCTTAAGCCCAGCCATGAAATCATCCCGGGGTACGGTGCCCATTACATCCCCAGCCCGTTAAAGCAGCTCCCGTTCTCTTGTACATTAGAAACAATTCATCTTTCCGAAAGAGGGTATTCATTATGAACCAACTTGCACGTGAAGCGGCCAGCGGGGCATACCGGCTGTATAAACAGGAGACATGGCTCATGCTCACGGGTCTGCTCGGCTTTTTGCTGGCCGGAATTTGCGGGGTATGGGTGCTGCTCCATGGCGGACCTGTCTCACCGGACGGAGATGTCTCCAAAGCCTTTTCCTTCAACGCGGCCCTGGGAATATTCATCCTATCAACCGCAAGCATTCTACCGGTTTCCGGCATGCGGCCACGAAGCCAATCGATCTACCGCTGCTGTTACATCCCCCTAGTGTTGTTCACCTACTTCGCCGAGACCGTACAACATTTCCGCGGCGTCGATCCGAGGTTCGTTCAGAACGGTTCATCCTTCGATCATGTCATCTCCACGATTTTTCCTGCCGTTGCGCTTCTGCTCATCGTGTTTTACCTGATCCTGGGGGCTCAATATTTCCGCAAACGTGTAATAGAGGCCCATCCGGAGCTTGGTCTCGGCATCCGTTATGCCATGATCGCGGTGCTCGTATCTTTTGCGGCAGGCATCTGGATTTCCATCAACGCGGGTCGTTTCACCGGGATCGGCGGCAATATCATTTGGCTGCACGGACTCGGGTTTCATGCACTGCAGGCCATTCCTTTGGTGGCCTGGCTGTCCATGAGAAAATCCGTCAATGCTGCCGTTAAACCGATCATCATCCATATCAGCGGTCTCGCCTATTTATTCGGACTGATCGCCATCGGATGGCAGACGCTTCTCGGTTACTCCGTGGCGGAATGGTCCTTGCTGCCGATTCTGGCGGGCAGCTGTTTTCTCGTTGCCTTTACCCCTGTGATATGGCTGATCAGTCAATCCGATGCATCCGCCGAACCTTTCAACCGTACCCGATCCACCCGAAATTTATAAAATGGACATAGAAAAAGAGACAGTATGGGGCACCTTCCCCAACTGTCTCAGCGAAAACTGCTGGCCTTGATCCATATCCTGATGCGGGTTTAGATAAATAAAAACGGAATGAGGAACAACAAGGCAATGGCTTCCCAAGCAAGCACATTGCCTGCGAAACCGTAGCCTCCATATGGTCCAAAACCGCCGTAGCCGTACGGTCCAAATGCGGACGTTTGTGCACCGCCTTTGGTCGACTTCGAAGATTTTCTGCCCTTTTTCCCTTTGGCGGACAATATATATGCGGATGGGTTCGCAAATTCGAGTTCAAGACCGCGATCATGTACACCGCGAATCGTCCCCACGACTTCCCTCCCATCATGCATGACAGCGCAAACGGTTTTGCCGACGTAACCTTTGCATCCTTCTGCCGAAATTGGTATTGGCTGCAATCCTTCTCCCCCTCCCAAGCGTTTGTGTATTATATTCCTTCTGGGGAGAAGGCGGCAGAGATAGAAGTCCATGCAACCAAAATTCCGCCATTAACCTTACTTAATCGCTAGCCTTGCGGTAAGCTCTAGCCATGATATCTTCGTCGATCGCGCCTTGAAACCGTTCCGATACGATGCCGCCAGGCGATATGACGTAGGTGGTCGGATAAGCCACCACCTCGTACCGCCCGGTGTTCTCACCATGCTGGTCGTACAGGACGGGAAAGGTGATGCCGTTTTTCTCAACAAAAGACTGTACCTCGATCATGCTTTTTTCCAGATGGGTCATATTGACGGCCAGTATGATGACATCCTCATCCTGATGTTTCTCGTAAAAATCCTGCATATAAGGCATTTCGACCTTGCAAGGGGGACACCAGGAGGCCCAAAAATTAAGGAGAACGGTTTGCCCGCGATAATCGGACAGCTTGATCTCCCGGCCTTCTGAATCGGTCAGCGTGAAATCCGGCGCGCGAAGCCCAGGCTTCAAACCTTCCGCTGCGATTTCCTGGCTTCCCTCTTGATGCGGCGGTGCGGCTGCTTCCCGCTCGCTGGCCGTGTTCGAAGTGAAGTCATAAATGACCCACGCGAAGAGAGCTGCCATCACGACCAGGACCGCCCTGTTTTTTCCTAAACCCAGCGTAAGGAATTGGGACAGCGGTGCCTGGAAGCGAAGCCAGCTGACCGTCAGCAAGACGCCGAACAGCAGAGCATAGAATAACGAAGACGTCACACTCGCACCATCCGCCCACAGCCACTGAAAGAGATACCCTGCCGTTCCGCTTGCAAAGGCCGATAACAGCGCCGATTTCAGCAGCAGGCCAAACTCCCCCCTCTTCCTGTTCCAGCGAAGTGCAGCGTAGACGATAGCGAGGACAACCCCCAGCCATATTCCCCTGACTCCCCCCGTCATGTAGATCAGCGAGGTCGGATGCTGGAGGGTGCGGATCGGATCGAACACCAGCATCCCGAATTTCCATGAGAGAAAACCTATGATGATGACGGATAAATAGGTGTCCAGGATCCATTCCCGCTGCGGCATTTGGCGCAAACGAATGCGAAGCGCGGCGAACCCGGCCGCGGCGCAGATCAGAAATATCACAATATCGGCTCGGATCATCAACGGACCTATCGGAATAATACTCAAATGCGAACCTCCTATAATGCGGCAAAATCAAAAATCGAGTTACCCGCCGGGGTATATCTCCATCATAGTGGATTCTCTCATTAATGTAAAACCGAGCGAAGACCTTCAGGAAGATGAGCGGATTTGGTCAAGGGAACTCCAAAGCAGTGCCAATTCGGCATGTCTTTTTCCCCCGATGACAATCTCTTTTTGCTTCAGCTCTTGAGCGCCCATATGTCTATAAAATTGCTCGGCTTTATTGCCTACCAGCACCCAAACCGACAACGAACGATATCCTCTCGTTTGCAGAAATTCCTTCAACCTGGCAAATAGCCGTTTTCCCCATCCCTGCCCTTGAATTTCTTCCAGGAGATAGATCGCGTAGAGTTCTCCTTCATGGGAGATCTTCTGCTCACGCTCCGTCCCGTACGACATAAACCCGTAAACCTTGCCATGTTCGTCTGAAATAACCAGTAGCTGTTCGTCTTCGGGCATATTGGCAAGCTTCCTGCGCCAGCCTTCTACGCGGTCCGCAACGGAAAGCTTTTGCAAAAAATCATCATCGACGATCCCCCTGTACGTCGTTTTCCAGCTGTTTACATGTACGCTAGCAATGCCTTCGGCATCTTGCTCGTTTGCAATTCGAATCTGCATGGTCTTCCACTTCCTCCTGTTCCTCTCTTGATCTCTTGGTATTCGCGGAGAGGCTCGAAGATCCTCTTTTTATCATTGATTGCTTCATCCCTGATGACGCTAAGCCCACAACTAGCATAAATAAAATGTATCGGATACCTGATGACGCTCGGATGCCCATGAAAGGAGGGCCTGTACATGAATAAAGCAATGATACGGCTTGAAGATATCGGCCCTGGCGGATGGTACGGGACGGAAGAACAACAAGCGAAGCTGCTTGTCATCGCAAGATTCCTGCACCAGCTGCGAATCCCCTTTCATCTGGCCGTTATTCCCCGATACGTTGATCCGGCGCAACATACGGACCGTTCGATAGCCGACCTGCAGGATGAAGCTTCCCTTCGGTTTGTGCGGCTGCTCCGCACGATGGCAGCGCTCGGCGCCTCGCTTGGCATTCACGGCTATACGCATCAGTACGGGAAATCGGCAAGCGGCGACGGATTCGAATTTGCATATTCGGAATGCGCCGCCGATTGTCCGCCGGATGATCCACCCGAGGCTGTGGCTTCGCTCCTGCAGCTGCAGCAATCCTATGCCTATCGGCGGGTTCAGCTGGGGCATCAAGCGTTCCAAACGGCGGGCTTTGCCGCGGCCTGGTTCGAGACGCCGCATTATGCCGCATCGCCGGTTCAGCGGCAGATCATCGAGATCTGCAACGGGGTCCTGTACGAATCTCCGCCGGACGAACCGAATGCGAAGACAGCCGTGCTCCGGCACAACCCGGACGATCCGTTGACGAACGGAACGATCTATGTTCCCACGCCGCTTTATTATGTTTCAGGCCATAACATCGAAGCCCAAGTTGCTCGGATGGAACAGACTTTAAAGGATTTCACGGGTGAACGCGAACTGGCCTCGTTCTTTTACCACCCTTATCTTGAATTTCCATATATCCGATTCCTTGATGACGGCACCGTGCATTATGACAGACACTCGCCGCTCAGAAGGATCCTTCGGTTCTTCGATAGGGAGCGTAAATCGTTCGTATCCTTAACCTCCATCCTCCCCTTCATACCGGATTTCAGGGAAACCCGGCTGTCGGACAGGTTGAGCATGAAGCGTCCCAAGTTTCTACACGCCAAAAGAAACAAGCTCCCGAACCGATGGATCATTCGGGACGAGGCCAGCAACATTTGGTACGCTATGGATCTTGGGATCCGGTCTCCCCTTAGAATCCATAATGGCATACATTCGATACGTCCGCTATTGGCCGACTGGCCGCCAACCCCTAGCGGCACCGCAATGACAGGCGATTTCGACGGCGACGGCTTTATCGACGCGGCAGTATGGCATGCAGAGCTTGGGATATGCCATGTTGCCTTGGGCGCCGGCAGCAGCCGTTTGGCACCTGACGGGATTTGGCTGTCCGAGCCCGGAGTCCTGAATTGGAAATCCTTAATGGGAGATTTTAACGGGGACGGCAGAGATGATTTATTTCTATGGGATGACGTCACCGGTAAAGCCGCCATCGCTTACAGTTCCGGGGGGAGCTTTTCTCCTCCCCTTATTCAGCATGAGGTTTCCTTACAGAGCAATGATATGATACCGTGCATCGGAGATGTAAATGGCGATGGCCTGGACGATCTGGTGGTGTGGAACTCCGCCTCCGGAGCATGTCAGGTCTGGCTAAGCAGCGGTACACGGCTTCGGAATGCCGGCGTTTGGTATTCCGCCGAGGATCCCTTGGGTTCGCCCCTGTCCGTGGTGTTAGGGGATGTCGATGGAGACGGGCTGGAAGATTTGGTTCTCGTTCAACCTGCTTCAGGGAAGTGGTTCATCCTGTACAGCTCGGGAACGGCCTTCGGGCGGCAGGAAGAAAGTTTTGGGCCATGGGCTGCCGGAGAACAGACGACGCCTTTCCTTGCTGATCTATCGGGCAACAGCCGCGTCAGTCTGCTGGCATGGTCACCGAATCGGCACGGCGGAACCCTGGACGCCGCCATCAATGCGAGGGACCGGACAATGGGATAAGGACATGTTATACTTCTATTCAAACCTATGCGGTGTGTTCCGTTAAGTTATTATTACAATCCTTATTCCTATGTTTGGAGGAAAAAATCATGGCACCCCCCAATACGGCCGGTTCATCGGCACCGATCAAAATCGTGAAACCCAAGCTCCCCAAGCAGCTTGAGCCTGTGATCCTGTCCGACGCCGGTGTTGACGACGAATCCTCATTCGTTCAATCCGCTTGTCAGGACGAGACGCTTGTCTATGTTACGGCCAACAAGGTTCAGTTCGACCAAATGATCTTCGATAACGTGACGTTCCAGCACGTCACGCTCCATCATGCCGAGCTGACGGACCTCGTGTTCAACCACTGCGACTTGTCCAATGTTGATCTCAGCGAGGCCATCATGTATCGGGTACAATTTAATCATTGCAAAATATTGGGGCTCGACCTGACGGCCGCCACCATCCGTAATGTCGTATTCGACCATTGTACGGGCGACTATGCCACGTTCCGGTTTGCCAACATGAAGCAGGTATCCTTCCAATCGACATCGCTCGTCAAATCGGATTTTTATCATTCCGAGTTAAGCAAGGTAGAGTTTATGGACTGCCAGATCGATCAATCGCAGTTCTCCGGCACGAAGCTTGCGGGAATCGATCTAAGCCGAACGGACTTCCACCATATCGGCGCGACGCTGGAAGATCTTCAAGGATGCATTATATCGCCGCATCAAGCCATTCCGCTAACGAAAATATTCGGTCTTGTCGTAAAAGAATAACCTCTTGTCGCTCCATTCCAGTACGGAATAGACAGGTTAGCCAGTGCAATATAGAGTTCCCGACACAGTGTAAAGCGGCTTACCCCGGGTCCAGTTGACCTTTGGGGTAAGCCGCTTTTAACATGTGACGCAATATTATTGATCCAGGGTGTACTTCGGCAAATCAAGCGGAAGCGGTGCCGGGATGTCGCAGGTGCTGGACATCTCATACCGTTTGCCGTCATCGGAAGCATCATGGAACCCCCACATGGCTTCAAGCACATGATAGGCAAGCTCGCCGCTCGCTCGATGAGCTCTTCCGCTCCGGATGGCGTAGGCCATATCCGCAGGGCCGATCCCCCTCGTATTCTCGTTATACCCCGGAAGCAGCGGTTCTTCCGTCCACTCGGTTTCACCGGTCAATCGGTATTTTACCGGCCCGCCGAAGGTGTTGGGATCCGGAACGAGAAGCGTACCCTTGGTGCCGTAAATCTCAATATTAGGAAGCGTGCTGCCTCCAAAAACATCGAAACTCGTAATCAGCGTGCCGATGGCTCCATTCTGAAAATCGATAAGTCCGGCTACATGCGTAGGAATGTCTACCTTAATCTTCTGCCCTTGCTTCTTCTCGCTGGTAATGGTCCGCTCCGCAAGCGCAGCGCCGGTCATTCCGCTAATACCGCGGATCGGTCCCAGCAATTGGACCAGTGCCGTCAGATAGTAAGGCCCCATGTCGAACATCGGACCGCCGCCGGCGGCATAATAAAATTCCGGATCCGGATGCCAATGCTCATGTCCGCGGCTCATCATGAATGCGGTAGCTGCGATCGGCTTGCCGATACGTCCATCCTCAATCAGCTTCAGGGCCGTTTGGATACCGGCTCCAAGGAATGTCTCGGGGGCGCATCCTACCAGCAGCCCTTTGGCTGCTGCCATGTCCAACACCGCTCTGCCCTCTTCCCGGGTTACGCCCAGCGGCTTCTCGACGTACACATGCTTGCCGGCTTCCAATGCATCCAGCATTATTTGCGCATGAAGGGCAGGAATCGTCAGATTAATGACCAGCTCAATTTCCGGGTCCGCGAGCAGCTCCTCGGTGGTATAAACATTCGGGATATTATATTTGGCGGCCTGTTCCTCGGCACGGGCTCGATCGATATCCGCACAGGCCGTCAGCTCGAGGATGTCGAACTTGTGGCAGTTTTCCATATAAATGCCGCTGATTTTACCGCAGCCGATAATGCCTACCTTTACCTTCTTCATGATCCCAGTCTCCTTCTGCCTTTATTGGCTATCTCCCATGCCTGTGTAGCCCTGACCTTCGGTAAAGAAACTCATGTCCGAGCCGGCATACAATGACTTGCCCTCGGCGGCCCACAGCAGTCCTCTCCGCATCATTTCCTTCACCTGCGGCATGTCGACGATATCTGCATGATGACCTAGCGAATTGTAATACACCCGTCCGTATCCCCAGCGCTTCGTCCACGCCACCGGCATGTCAACCGCTTTGTTCAGCAGATGCGGTCCTGCCGCAACCGGAAAACGGGTGGTGGCCAGCACTTCGACGGCCGGATCCACATGCAGATAATACTGCTCGGATGCCACGGTGAAATCCTGCAGCCCTTCCACAAGCGGACTGGAGCTGGATTTGATCTCGACCCGGTACTCCACTCCGTCGTTTCCCGGATGCGCAACCCAGTTTCCTCCCGTCATGAACTGCCAGTCCACATTATTGCGAAAAGAATCGCACATCCCGCCATGGCAGCCGGCCAAGCCGGTTCCCTTCTGCACGGCAAGCGATACGTTCTCCACTTGCTGCTTCGATATTTCGCCCATCGTCCATACCGGCACGATCAGATCCAAAGCCTGCAGCTTCTCCGCATCGTTAAATGCATCCAGCGTGTCGGATACTTCCACTTCATAGTGCTCACCCCGAAGCAATTCCGCGAAAATGCCGGCAACCTGCTCCGGTTCGTGTCCGTCCCAGCCGCCCCATACGATTAAAGCCTTTTTCATGCGTAGCACTCCTTTTTTATGTGTCCGGCCAAGCCCTGGCCGAATGATTATGATTACATTTCAGACAGCTGCACCCAGCGTCGTTCTTCGATCGATTTATCCACGGCTTCCAGGACGGCTTGGCATTTTACGCCGTCCGCGAAATTAGGCACCGGCTGCCGTCCCTCCGAAATCGCGTTCGACAACTCAAGAAATTCATGCGTAAAGGTGTGTTCGAAGCCGATCGTATGCCCCGGCGGCCACCATGCTTCCATATAATCGTGTACGGGATCGGTAGCCAGTACCCGGCGGAAGCCCTGAACGTCCTCATCGTCGGTCGTGAAGTAAACCTCCAGTTCGTTCATCCGTTCAAAATCAAATTTCACGCTGCCCAAGCTGCCGTTGATCTCGAAGGAATTGGTGCTGCGATGTCCCGCGGCAAACCGCGTTGCCTCGAAGCTGCCCAGCGCCCCATTCTCGAAGCGTGTCATGAATAACGTAGCGTCGTCTACCGTAACTTGGCCCATGGGGCCGCCTTCGCTTCCTTTTGCGCTTAATCCTGTCATCTCGCTGGCAATGGGACGCTCCTTGATGAAGGTCTCGCTCATCCCGATTACTTCCTGCATATCCCCGACCAGATAATGCGCGAGGTCGATCAGGTGAGCGCCCAGATCCCCATGCGATCCGGAGCCGGCCACTTCCTTCTGCAACCGCCATACCAGCGGGAACTGCGGGTCCATGATCCAGTCCTGCAGAAACCAGGCACGAAAGTGATAGATCTGGCCCAATCTGCCGCTATCAATCAATTTCTTGGCCAGTCTTACGGCCGGAGAAAATCTGTAGTTAAACCCGACCATATGGGTGACTCCCGCATCTTCCGCCGCCCGCAGCATCTCTCTGGCGTCGGCCAAGGTCAGCGCGAGCGGCTTCTCGCAGAAAATATGCTTGCCGGCCTTCGCCGCGGCCAACGCAATTTCCTTATGGGCGTCGCTTGGAGCATTGATATCGACCAGATCGATATCCTCCCGATTCACGAGCTGCTTCCAATCGGTAACGCTTTCACGCCAGCCCAGCTGATCCGCCGCTTCTTGCACGGCCGACGCATTGCGGCCGCAGATTGCCACCATTTCAGGCTTCAGCGCCTTCGGAAAAAACATCGGAAGGCTTCGATATGCGTTGCTGTGGGCTTTGCCCATGAATTTATATCCGATCATGCCGACACGTAATTGTTTCATCTTTCATTCCTCCTTGAATAAGGGTTCATTGATTTTGATGAAGCGAAGATGCGCGGACCACCAGGCGAGTAGGCAGCTGCCGATGCAGCGCGGCGTTCGATCCGCTGCCGTCCGGCGAATCGGAGTCGTCCAGCAGGCGAAGCACATGCTCCGCGGCAAGATATCCCAGTTCATAGAAAGGAACTCTTACGCTGGTGAGCGGCGGGGTGCAGAGCTCTGCAGCCTCCGAGTCGTCATAACCGACAAAGGCAGGCATTCGATCCTCTGCAATACCTAACGCGCGCAGGCCCTGCTGTAATCCGATCGCCATGCGGTCATTGGCCGCAAACACCGCTTCGATCCGGTCCAGCTTCCCGGCGATTAGCTCGGCTGCGGCATAACCGCTCTTGCGGCTGAAGTTGCCCTCAAACAGCAAGGATTCATCCGGCTTGATTCCCGCTTCGTCCAGCGCCCGGGTGTACCCCTTCAGCCGGTCGCGACTGTTGGAATACTGGGGCGGGCCATTAAGAAAAGCAATTTGCCGGAATCCCTGCCCGATCAAGTGATGAACGGCTTGATAGCTGCCTTCCACATGATCGGCATCCATGACGTGAAACGCCTCGCCGTCAAAGTATTGATTAATAAGGCAGTAAGGGCGATCCGCTTCACTCAGCTGTTTGATGGCTGCGCGCTCGCCTTCATCGTCCCGGGCGCCGAGAATGATGCAGGCATCCACCTTCTGGGTACGAAACAGGTTCAAGTAATCCATCGAACCGCCGGGTTCACGGAACAGCATCAGCAGGTCATGCTTGCTCTCCAGCGCCTTACTGCCGATGCCGCTTAGGATCTCCGAAAAATAATAGGCGGAGAATATGCGAGCTTTCGGCAGGTAAGGCATAACGACGCCAAGATTACCGCTCCTGCGCCGCGCAAAACTGCGGGCTAGCGCGCTTGGGGTATATCCAAGCCGATCCGCCGCTTCCAGCACGCGCTGCTTGGTCTCCTCCTTGATCGGCCCGACACCATTCAGGACGCGGGATACCGTTGCTTCCGAAACGCCGGCAAGCTGTGCTACCTCTTTACGACTAGCGATAATCATCAAGCCTCCTGCAATTTATGTACGCGCGTACATTTTCTCATGGAGCATGGCTGTTGTCAACCGCTTTCCCATCCTTCATCCTATTCTTTTTGAAACCAACATATTGTTCTTGCACCGTCTTATCGGATGTGCAATAATCATCCCCATAGACTTATTAAACACGTTTAAAAAGAGTGAACGAGGTGATTCATACGCGCAAAGAAGCTTTGCCTACGCCGCAATCCATGAAATTCGCCGTCCGGCGCGCGCTCCGTTCGACGCTGCTGGAGCTGGGGAGCGGAACCAAAGCCGAGCTCAGCGAAAGACTCGGCATCAGCTTTCCGACTGTTAGCAAAGTTATGGAGCTCATGGTGCAGGAAGGTGAAGTCAACCTGCTCGGGCAGGATGAATCCAGCGGCGGCCGACGTGCGAACCGCTATGCTTTTAATCCGGATTATATGCTGGGTCTCGCCGTTTATTATGAGAAAGAGCAGAGCGTATACACTGTTTTTAATTGGAACGGCGACTTGCTCGAGCGGAAAGCTGAAGACGGCATCCTTCATCGTGGACCGGAAGCCTTGGCTTCCCAAATGGCAAACTGGACCCGCCGTTATCCAGAGATACGCTCCATCGCCGTTGGCATGCCTGCGGCGGTGCGGGACGGTCTTATTTTCCATGTGCCGTCGTATGGAACATTCCAGGATTACAACCTCCAATCTTACCTGGAGGATCTGTTCTCCATTCCTGTCATCGTAGAGAATGACATGAATGCAGCCGTGCTCGGTTACCACAATCTCAGCGGCTCGGAGGAGGCTTCCCTCGTATACGTGTACCTCGGTCACAACGGACCGGGGGCCGGACTGCTCATTAATGGAAACGTCGTTCGCGGCCGCTCGTTCTTCACGGGCGAGATCGGCTTCGTCCCGATGAGCGAGGGCAGCAATTTTCAAGACATATTGGAACGTAATCGTTCCGTGATGAGCAGTCTCATCGAGCCGGATCAGGAGCAAATCGATGCGTTAAGCCGGCTAAGTGCCGCCTTCACCGCGATTCTCAATCCCGATGCCATTCTGTGGTGCGAGAATAATCTCTCGCCCTCCGCCCTTGTCTCCATTAAAGAGCGTGCCTCCGCCTACGTTCCGGAGCGGCATCTTCCCGAAATGCTGCTTCGCGATTGGGAACACGACTATCTAGCCGGCTTGCAGCGGATCGCTCTGGATATGATGATATCCGATACAAGCGCAATGTAAAATTCAACAATGACGATTGGGGATTAACCGTGAATACTGACCTTCAACCAAAAACAAAACCTAAATTGAGCAAAGACTACACTCTGCATTTGGCAACGATCTTTCTAGGCTTTATCATATTCGGGATATCGGAGAATATTAAGGGGCCCGCCATTCCGCGGATCCAATTCGATTTTCGATTGGATGAAATGCAGATCGGCACCTTGCTCTCCCTGAACGCGCTCGGGTACCTGATCGCGTGCTCCTTCACCGCGCTGTTGACCCGGAAGATCGGAATCAAGTGGGTCAGCATGGCCGCCTTCGGATCGATGGCCATCTCGGGCGTGTTGATCTTCCTGTCCCACAGCTACCCGCTGTTTACCGCATCCTACTTCTTAATGTACATTGGGAACGGTATGCTGGAGATCGGACTCGCGATATTGTCAGCCCGGATCTTTGTGCGCAATACGGGCACGATGATGAACCTGTCCCATTTCTTCTACGGTATCAGCTCAACGGTGGCCCCGATGATTGCATCCGGTCTCATGACCGTTACCGTGTTTAATTACACGCTGGATTGGCGGGGCATGTACCTGGCCATGCTGATGTTATCCATACTTCCCATGATCCCGGCACTCATGAGTAAGTTTCCCGGGGACGATCTATCCGAAACGGAACGGACTCCGCTGAAGCTGCTGGTCAAAGATCCCGCGCTGTGGCTGGTCGTCATGATCCTATCCTTCGGCGTCGTATCGGAGATGGCGGTTGGCGGATGGCTCGTCAACTTTCTTGAAAAATCGTACAAATGGGAACCTGCAGCGGCAGCCGGCATGCTATCCGCGTTCTTCCTCTGCTTCTCGGCGGCACGCCTGCTGCTTGGCCCGATAACGGACCGGATCGGCTTCACGCTGTCCATCATCATTCTGTCCGGACTGACCGGAGTATGTACGTTTGTCGCGATTTTCGGCGGAGAATCCTACGCCTTCCTGTTTGCGGCGGCAGGCATCGGGATTGCCCCGATCTATCCGACGGTCATGGCTCTCATTGCCAAAAGATATCCGAATGAGAGCGACACCGCGATTACGTTCACCGTCACCATGATGGGGATCGGCAGCGTCATCGGCAATTACGCGATCGGCGCGATCACGAACGGATTCAAGCAAATGTACGGCAGCGGTACAGAGCTCGGCCTGCTGCGCGGGCTCCAGGCCGGTTATGGCTTCATTGGATTATGTGCCGTCCTATGTTCGCTATTCGGTATCGTCTTATACCGTTATTTAAAAGTCCGCAAGCAATTAATTTGATACTCGAATCAACATGAAAGGGAGCCCTCTCAGCTTACAAGAGGGCTCCCTTTTGTTTATCCATCGTCGGTCTGTTCCGGACGAATTAACCCAAGTCGGGTGTGTCGACAAGTTCGATGCTTGCCGTTTCGGTATGATGCAGCTCAAATACCAAGATTTCATTCCGTCCCTGCTTCAGCAGCGGTCCAGGCAGATACAGCGCTGCTTGCGGCCCTTGCTCCCAGTAGCGTCCCAGATTGAAGCCATTGACCCAGACGACCCCTTTTCCCCATCCGTCTAAGCGGATAAACGTATCGCCAATGTCATCCACCAAGAATTCGCCGCGATAGAAGGTAGGTCGGTCCTGCTGTTCAAAAGGTCCCTCCAGCGGTTGAAACGGTGCCGTATTCGGATGGTCAAGCGGTAAGGGATAGATGCTCCAGTCATACAGGAACTGGTTGTTCATTCGGACTCCCTCCGTGATTCCTTTATAATCCTTCAGCCTCGGGCCGTAATTGATGCGTCCCATATTCTCGACCACGATCTCCAGCTTGGCGCCGGCTGCCGGAACATCGATTGGCAGGGCTTTGGGATCCCAACGTTCCACCGTCCCTTGATACTTTCCGTCCAGGAATACCTGAGCCCGGTCATGCACCTCTTGCAGATGCAGGGACTCCCCTTGACGCGGCCCGGAAATATGCGTTGCGTATACCGTGAAGCCATAGCTTTGGCCCAGCCGTTCCATCGGTACGGGTGCCGTGCGTTTCTGCTCCTCGGAAAGCGCAGGCAGATGCTCCAGCAGGTCGGCATAGTGCGTCATGCTTACCGAGCCATAGCTTATCTTCTTGACAGGCTGCGGAAGACTTGGCAAATCGGAGAGCTCTTTCCCCTGATGCTGCGCGATCGCGCTTCGAATGGCTTCGAACTTGGCCGTCACGTCCCCGCACTCCGAGAGAGGGGCATCATAATCGTAGCTGGTTAGCGTCGGTTCATACTTTTCGTGAAAATTCGCCCCGTTATAGAATCCGAAATTCGTTCCGCCATGAAACATATAGAAGTTCACGGATGCATTCAAGTCCAGCATTTCCTTGAACACGGCAGCAGCATCTTCCGCGTCCCGGGTATGGTGTGGCTTCAGCCAATGATCAAACCAACCGTTCCAGTATTCCATGCACATCAGAGGATCTTCCGGACGGTACTCCCGCAGTTTATCAAACGCCTCCTTCGTTCTTGATCCGAAATTGACCGTGGCAAGCACGCCGGGAACGGTTCCGCCCTGCAGCATTCCGTCCGTGGGGCCATCCGAAGTGAACAGCAGCACGTCCACGCCCCGCTTGATCAAGCCATCCTTCAAATACTCCAGATATGCCGTATCATTTCCGTAACTCCCGTACTCGTTCTCGATTTGCATCGCAATCACGGGACCACCCTTGGAGGTCAGTAACGGAACCAATCGCGGAATCAGCTCATCATAATATTGGTCGACCTTCTCCAGATAAACCGGGTCCATGCATCGAAGCTGAATATCCGGATATTGCAGCAGCCAGGATGGAAGTCCTCCAAATTCCCATTCTGCGCAGATGTAAGGGCTCGGCCGAAGGATGACATGCAGCCCGAGATCGCCGGCGATACGGACGAACCTTTCCAGGTCGGCAATGCCATCAAACACAAAGTGTCCTTCCTTCGGTTCATGCAAATTCCACGGAATATAGGTTTCCACCGTGTTCAATCCGCAGCTTCTCAGCTTCATCAGCCGATCTTCCCAATATTCCGGAACCACCCGAAAATAATGGACGGCACCCGACAAAATCTGAATCGGTTCATCCCCCAGCACGAATTGTTGGTTAACCGCTTTCAATTGAGCTTTCATAGCTTGTTTCCTCCTAACACGTTTCATTTGCTTTGTATTGCCATCATCTATCAAAATCCCATGCTGCTCAATCTCCAAATGGGGCATTCTTTATACCTTTTGTGCCGAATCATCGTTATGATACAATATAAGGCATCATTACCGGCGTTTTCGATGCCCAAAAGGAGCCAGCTGTCATGGATATCGCTTTTCGCTTTCCCAATATGATTCAAACGCTGCAGGTAACCGGATGCCATTTTGATTCCCAGCCGCCAGGCTGGAGCTATCCGAGGCATCACCATCACCTGTTCGAGCTGCTATACTGTCTGGAAGGCGAAGTCCTGCAGGAAATTCATCGGGATTCCATTCAGCTCCGCGAAGGGGAATGGCTTCTGATCAAATCCGGGGTGCCCCATCAAACCTCGAATGCATCCAACAAGCAGTATGGGTACTTCAATGTTCATTTCGATCTGGATGATGCAGAAATTCGAAGCTCATTATCCGCTGCCCCTTACCGACATATTCGCCACCACGAAAGCGAGCGCAGCAAACTGGCTGCCTACGTTCAAGAGCTGGAAGGAATCGTCCGGCGCAGCCAGCCGGCAGCCCATTCGGTCCGTCCGGAGAACCAGCCGAGCGATTACAATCTTACATTTGAGGACAGGCTTCTGCTCCAGTCCTACACCCTGCTCATCATCCATGATGTGCTCTCTCTCTTGAAGAGGCAGGATGCGCTGAAGCCGCCCCGCGCTTTATCTGCGGCAGCAGGCACCCCTAAACCATCCTCCCTGCTTGCAGCGGATGCGGCTCATGCCATCGAAGCGAAGCTGTCGTCGGGATTGACCGAAGAGATATCGGTCATGGCTGTGTCCCAAGAGCTTAATTTAAGCCGAAGCCAATGCTCCAAGTTATTCCGCCAAGTGTACGGGATCTCGCCAAGACAATATATCAGCCGCCAGAAGCTCAGTCTGGCCAAAGAGCTGCTGGTCACGACCCATCTGCCGATGAACGCAATCGCCGACAAACTCGGTTTTCGCTCAGCCAGCCATTTTTCCAGGCAATTCCGCCGCTGGACCGGGCAGTCGCCGACCGAATACCGGCCCAGGCACTAAGCCATGAAAAGCATAAAAGAACCTCCAATATCGAGTACCAGAACAATAGCCATCCCTTTGAGGATGGCTATTGTTCTGTATTGGCTGAACTTCATCTAATCATCTGGCATCATGATCGGATATTGTAAAATCCAAGTATTTTTAGTTAGTTACTTGACATTCAATAGTTAAATTGAGTATGATACAACCTATAGTTCTCAGCTATATTTAAGTTAGTTGATAACATTTTAAACCAAAAAGACAAGGAGTGGTCTATTTCATGGGTAGTTATTCTTCTGCAGGCACTTTCATTATTCGGGTGATTCTGGGGGTCATCTTTATGGCTCACGGTTTGGATAAATTCCAGAGCGGCATCGGGAATATCGAAGGATTCTTCGCAAGTCTGGGAATCCCTGCTTTTATGGCTACCGTTGTAGCCATTATCGAAATCGTGGGCGGAATTGCGCTGATTATCGGTTTGGGAACGAGAATCGCTTCTCTGGTTCTTGGGGTCGTGCTTGTCGTGGCGATTTTTCAGGCGAAGCTGGGCATGGGTTTCCTGGGTGGCTATGAACTGGATATCGCGCTGCTGGCCATGGCCCTACATCTTATTCTTAGCGGCAGCAGCCTGCTCTCGGTTGATTCGCTGTTCAGCAAGAAGAACAAAGCCTAACGCGGACAAGAGCATCCTCAAGGTTGTCGGAGCGTCGATCCCATGAAAAAGAGCTGTGCGCAGATCCATTCCGAAAGGAATGAGACTGGTACAGCTCTTTTCTATTGATCTCATGACAAGATGCTGCCTCCCGCTTCCGCCGCTGAAGCCGGCTTCCGCTGCAGCCTCAGGATTGTGAACGACAGCCCTGCGGATATGGCAATACAGATTGCCCCTGCAATGTAAACCATGCGAATACCGAGCGTATCCGCGATAAGACCAATAACGGCAATCGATACACTTGTTACCGTGGATAATAAGATATCCCGAGAAGCATATATTTTCGGCAGCATCTCCTGATCCACACTGGATTGGAGAGCGGTTTGCTGCGCCACATCCCTCAGCTGATAGGCCGGCCCCATCGCAATACATAGGATTAGAGCCACAACCGGGATACTGTTCAGGCCGTACCACAAAGTAAGCAGACTGAATACTGCGGAACCTGCGGCCATGCAGGGTATCAAATTTTTCTGGATGAAGGAAGACAGCAGCAGCATCAGCAAACCGCCAAGAATGGCGCCGACGTAATAACTGGCATTAATAAATCCCCACCAGGCCTCGCCTTGATGCAGCACTTCCTTTACATATACCAGCGTGATCGCTCCCACCCAGATGGTTCCGGCTATCCCCTCAACCATATCCATGATCGTGACGATTCTTAGCGTAGGAATTCTCCACAGATAGAACCAGCCTTCACGGATTAGTTCCCAGCTTGGTTTCCCTCGTCCGGCTGCAGCAGGAGCTTTCGACTGCATGGATCGAGCCGCAATCCAAAGACAGAATACGGATAGCCAGATGAGCGTACAGCTCATGATTAATGTCGGCATATGTCCGTAGCGTATGACCAGAAACCCCGTAAACGTATATCCCGCAATCTGCAAGGATTGGCTGGTCACGGATAACGAGCTGTTGGCCTTTACCAACCGGTCAGGAGCGACCATTCTTGGTACCATGGATTGGATCAGCGGGTTCCCCCATCCTTCGGTAAACGCTATGAATAATATGAAGATACACAATATCACGACCTGGGATGATATGTACGGGAACAAGACTACCAGCGTGGTCAACAGCAGGGCTTTCAGAACCTGAAGCCTCAACAGCAGCTTGAAGAAGCCGAATTTCTCCATGACGAGCGGAGCCGTAAAGCCGGCGGCAAACCGCGCCACTGCGTTAAACAGCGGGAACAACGCAGCAATAAAAGCCGAACCGGATTCCTGATACATAAAGGTAGTCAGCACCATGATATAGACAACGCCTGCCAGCGAAATGCTCGAGTGCGCGGTCCAGTAATATAAAAAGCCTCCTTCTTTCATGTCACACCCTATCCTAACGTGCCGATCTTTTTTTATTAGTCATAACATAGCTTATAAGTTTCTGTAAAGCTATTGAACCTTTCCCGTTCTAAAAAAGCCTGCTCCCATGATCCATCCATGAGAACAGGCCTTTGACTATGCGTTATTTTCTATGAAGCACTAACGGTGATCGACCAACGGTCTTGCCCCGGGCACGGGCAGCGCTTGTCTTTCAGCTTCGCGGCAATCTGTACGATGCATCCGCACAGCGTACACGTGGTGCCCCCTTGCAGTTTAGGGCATGAGAAGCACGCACGAAGACGGGCATCATATTCGTCATCCGGCACGCACCGGTCCGATGAGAACATCGGGGAGGACAGCACGCGCGTGATCTGCTCATCGCTGACCCGGTAATCGTCATGACAACCTTTACACCGATTATCCGCCATGACCTTCGTTTATTCCGCCGTGATCTCGAGAACGGTAACGGACATCGGTGCCAGCTTCGCACGCAGTACGTCACCTTCCTGTTCAAATGCAGTGAATGCAGCCGGCTTGAGAACCTCCGGCGATTCAAAGGTATTATGAGCGTCCAGCGAATCGGCGGCAAGCTGCCGGCCTACGATTTGCTTCACCGCACCGCTTAATCCCCGAAGCTGGATCTTCACGTCGCTCTGCTCCGCGTGACTAACATTACACAGGCTTACATGGATTTTGCCGGCTTCATCCCTCGAGGCCGTCACGGATACTTGCGGGATCTTCTCGCCATTCATCTCATAATCGGCCCCGCTGTGATGGGTAGCCAAACGTTCGGCATCCTGATGCACTTTGTACATATCAAACACATGATAGGTCGGGGTAAGGATCATCTTTTCGCCTTCGGTCAAGATGACGGACTGCAGGACGTTGACGATCTGCGCGATGTTTGCCATCACCACCCGATCGTTATGCTCGTGGAAAATATTCAGCGTCAAACCCGCCACCAGGGCATCACGGATCGTATTCTGTTGGTACAGGAAGCCAGGGTTCGTGCCGGGCTCGACATCAAACCAGGTGCCCCACTCATCCACGATGAGACCGATGCGCTTATTAGGATCATACTGATCCATAATCGCCGAATGTCTCGTGATCAATTCATCCATATGGAGTGCTTTCTTCATGGTGGTGAACCATTCCTGTTCGCTGAATCCGGTGGCAGGTCCTTTGCCTGTCCAGAATTCGCCCGGAACCGTGTAATAATGAAGGCTTATGGCATCCATGTACGGATGCGCTTCCCTCATGACGGTTTCCATCCAGCGGTAATCGTCCACATTCGGGCCGCAGGCAATTTTGTAGATCTTGTTCTCGCCATAGTTGCGGACGTAAGTCTGATAGCGTCTGTACAAGTCCGCATAATATTCCGGTCGCATATTGCCCCCGCAGCCCCAGTTCTCGTTCCCGACTCCAAAATATTTCACGTTCCACGGCTTCTCGCGGCCATTCTCCTGACGCCATGCGGCCATCGGCGACACGCCGTCAAAAGTCATGTATTCAACCCATTCCGACATCTCCTGAACGGTACCGCTGCCGACATTGCCCGATATGTAGGGTTCGCAGCCCAAAAGCTCGCAGAGACGGAGGAATTCGTGCGTGCCGAAATGGTTGTTCTCCACAACGCCGCCCCAGTGCGTATTGACCATCTGTTTCCGATTCTCCCGCGGCCCGACGCCATCTTTCCAATGGTATTCGTCGGCAAAGCAACCGCCCGGCCAGCGCAAAACAGGTATATTCAGCTGTCTCAACGCATCCAGCACGTCATTGCGGATCCCTTCCGTATTGGGTATCGGCGAATCCTCGCCCACCCATATTCCTTCATAAATGCAGCGGCCCAGATGCTCGGAGAAATGTCCATAAATATTGCGATTGATTTTGCCTTTGGATACGTCCGAATGAATGGTAATAACCTGACTCATGACTTTTTCCGCTCCTCGCTATTATTTTATAGATGTTTATATGAAACAGTTTATAAATCTTTAAAACAATGATATCGATCAATTCTGATTCCGTCAACCAATAATTTAAACGCTTTCACTCTATTGGCCTTATTTTTTGCCAAAAAAAAGACCAGCCCACAGCCGATCTTTCGATCCAGCTTTGAGCCAGTCCTCTTTAATGCGCGGCCCGATTTAAAAACTCGCGGGTCCGCTCCATCTTCGGCTGGTTAAATATTTGATTCGGCGTTCCGGCTTCGACTACTTGTCCGTGATCCATGAAGATGATCCGGTCCGCCACTTCCTTGGCAAAACTCATCTCATGCGTCACGATCACCATTGTCATGTGCTCCTCGGCCAGCTGCTTGATGACGGCCAGCACCTCGCCGGTCAGCTCGGGATCCAGCGCCGATGTCGGTTCATCAAACAGCATGATGTCCGGATTCATCATGAGCGCCCGAGCAATGGCCACGCGCTGCTTCTGACCGCCCGACAGATTACCGGGGTATACATCCGCTTTATCGGACAAACCGACTTTTTGCAAAAGTGCGGTGCCGTTCGTTCTAACTTCTTCTTTGCTTTGTTTCTTGACATGTTTGGGCGCGAGGCCCAGATTCTCCTGTACCGTCAGATGCGGAAACAGGTTGAAGTGCTGAAATACCATGCCCATCCGGGACGTGATCGCTTTGATCTGCGGCGGACTGGAATACACGCCGTCCTTCACCAAATACTGATCCTGCACCTTGATCGATCCGCCGTTGATTTCCTCCAGATGCACCAGGCTGCGGAGCATGGTGCTCTTTCCCGAACCGGAAGGCCCGATGACGGCAATCACTTCATTCTTCTGAATCTCAAAGCTGACGTCCTTCAGCACGTTCAGCGAGCCGAAGGATTTTTTCATATGGGTTACTTCGATAATTGCCATTGCGCGACAGTCCTTCTATTCATATTTGAATCGGCGTTCCAGATATTTAAACAGCAGCGTTAACACAAGCGTCATCAGCAGGTATATCACGCCCGCAATAACAAACGGCATTATCGTGAAATCCCGATTGACCGCCGTATACGCGAAGTGCAGCAGCTCCGGTACCGCCACCGCATACAGCAGCGCCGTATCTTTTACCAGCGTAATGGATTCGTTGGATACCGCAGGCAGGGCTACGCGGAACATCTGGGGCAGAATTACTTTCGTGGTCGTCTGCCAGCGGTTCAGGCCCAGCACCTTAGACGCTTCATATTGCCCCTTGTCAATCGCCAAGAGTCCTCCGCGGAAGATTTCCGCAAAATAAGCGGCATAGTTCAGCACGAATGCCAAGCATGCGGCTACAAAACGATCCAAAACGAGATATTCTCCGATCACCGGCAGCACCGGCAGCCCAAAGCAGAAGAACAGCAGCTGCAGCAGCAGCGGGGTACCTCGAAAAACATATATATAAGCATTGGCCAACCAAGCCAGCGGCTTGATTGCGCTTCGAACCATTAACGTGAACACAAACCCGAGCGGTATGGAGACCAGAATGGAAATCAAGAACAACAGGATCGTGGTCTGCGCGCCCTCCAGCATCGGTTTGCCGATTTGAACGATGTAATCCATACTCATATTTGCTTAACTCCTAATGGAAAAACTTCCGGAATGCTGAAGTTCTCCGATGATTTCATTGTACCGACCGATTGGAACAGAAAACCGGAGCCTTTGGTCAAAGTCCGGTTTCTTGGAATATCTATGGGGAGGTTGGATGACCAACCTCTTGGGAATGCCTACTTCAACACTTTGTCTTCCCCGAACCACTTCTCGGAAATCTTGGCGGCCGTGCCGTCGGCATTCATTTCGTCCAAGGCTTTCTGCAGGCTTTCCAGCAGTTCCTCATTGCCTTTCTTAACTCCGATCCCGTACTGCTCCGGTGCCAGGGACTCCTCCAAAATCTTGTACGTTCCCTCTTCCTTGGACATGTAGTATTTCATGACTACTTCGTCAATGATCACGGCGTCTACGCGTCCATTCTTCAAATCGCTCAATGCCAGCACGTTATCGGGAAATTCGGAAATGTTCTTCACTTGCTCGTGAATGGCATTGGCGCTAAGCGCGTCGGCTGCCGAGGATAGCGACTGCAATCCGACCTGTTTGCCGGCCAAATCGCCGATCGTTGCGATATCCGAATCGTTCAGCACCGCCACCACCTGACTGTTCTCCAGATAAGGCTTGGTGAACAGCACTTTCTCCTTGCGCTCATCGGTGATGGTATAACCGTTCCAGATCAAGTCAATGCGGCCGCTGCTAAGCTCGGATTCCTTCGCTTTCCAGTCAATTGGCTGGAACTTGACTTCCTTGCCCATTTTCTCGGCCGCTGCGCGGGCATAATCAATATCAAAGCCGACAATTTCATTGCTCTCGTCGCGGAATCCCATGGGCGCGAACTTGTCGTCAATTCCGACCACCAGCTCATTCCCCCCGCTTGCCGAGCTCGAACAGCCGACTACCGTTAATAAAAGCATGAAGCCTGCTAACACGGATGCTATCTTTTTCACCAGAAAATCCCCCTCGTAGACGTTAAGCGCAGTCATATTCTGGGATCTGCATCAATCCTCGTCCTATGCATAACTGCTTTTTCACTTTAATACGTTATCAAGACTCCATGATAGCATATTAGCAGAGAAGAGTCGATAGTTTCATAGAATGGCCACTTTTCACCATTCGCATGAAATTTATGTATTTTCATCCTATTTTAAGGTTATTTTAAGGATGAGTTCAGTTTAGCGGGAAAGAATGATGGACTGTAAGACCAACAACATGAAAGGCGGTAAACAACAATGACAACCCACATGAAGTCAGTGAAGCGGTTGGTGCTGCTCGCCATCGCTTTAGTCATGGGCCTCGCTTATCTTCCCGTCTCGGTTTCGGCGGAACCGATCGGACAGCAATCGGAATCACCGGCTGTTCCTTCGTCCAAGGACGAACGCGGGCAACATAAACCCGGCCATATGTTCAAGGCCATCTCCGAGTTTCTGAAGCTGGAGCCGCAAGTTCTCCGGGATAAACTCAAAACCTCGACCCTCGCGGAAATAGCCAAAGAGCAAGGCGTATCGCGGGATGCCATGAAAGCCAAGATCATGGAGCTGCTGAAGGAGAAAATCGCTTCGCATCCAAAGCAGCTGGGCAAATCCATCGATTACTCCGCAGCGGCGGATAAGCTGCTTGACGCCAAGGGCGGATGGCACAAGCAGCGGATGCATCAGCGGCACGGCCGGCTGATCTCGGATAGCGACGAGCTGGCCAAGCTGCTGAAGACAACGCCGGACCAACTCAAAGCATCGCTGCAATCCGGAAAATCGCTGGCCCAGATCGCGAAGGAGCAAGGCGTACCCGTCCAGTCCGTCATTGATCAGCAAGTCCAGGCACTCACGAAGCGCCTGGATCGGAAGCTGTCCGAGGGCAAGGTGACGAAGGAAGAATACGAAGAACGGAAATCCAAGATAGCCCCCTTCGTCAGCGACGTGGTCAACGGTAAAATCAAACCGATGAAACACCAGCACTACAGCAAAGATGCCGGTTAACGCTTGCCGTTAGGCTTACAAACAAACTTAAGAGCCGCCCCTCGGTAGGATTAACCGAAATGGAGCGGCTCTTCATCAGTTCGCTTCTCTATTTTCATGATAAATTAAGGCACATACTGTTGGATGATCTTCACGACGACGCCGTCTTCAACGGTGATATGAAACGGAAACCATTTCATGTCCACGATATCATCCTTTTTGTAAATGTCCGCGAATTTGCTCAGGCTCACCGGCTGATTCCAGGAAATCTGGGCATCCTCATAGCGTCCGGTATGGTCGTACAGCTGGAGCAGCACCTCTGCATCGTCCGCTACCGGAAGTTCGATATGCTCTTCCGTATCGTTCACGATATAATAGCCGTCGGGGGCCTCGGTCATCTCAGGGTCCTGCTCCCGTTCGCGGAACACCTGATTCGCTTCCTCTCCCTCATACCACTCGATAGGATCTACTAGAAGAAAGACCTTGCCGTCTTTGATCTCCAGTCCGTTTATGTAGGCAGCTTCCTGATTCGAAGCTTTCGGAACCGGCTCATAATTGTTGCCTGAGGCTACACCGACGGTTGTCATCATGATCAGGACAAGCAGCATCATTGCTCCCAATTTCCAAGCCGACTTCTTCATCTTCTCATCGCTCCCTCTTCATACTTCTATTGAAAGATCAGATTTATACTACTTTCTGCCTCGGAATCCGACTCAACAAACATTAATGGTCATTAACCCAATTCTTGGGATTTGAAACACCTATGTACTTGTCGTTCCTATTTCTTTCCTTCATTATACGAATCGCCGCCGTAAAAAGGATGTCATTTCGATGTAAATTCATTACAATATTTCAATTTTCGAAAGCGCTTCATATCGATTGGAGCGGTCCTGCATGATGCAGAATGCGAGAAAACAGCCAAACAAAAACAAGCCCGCCCCGCTGATTCCTCAGTCGATGGTCAGGCTTGTTCCTATAACCAGCTATTATTGATTGAATGCTTCGGTCAGAACCGGAACGATCTGCGATTTACGGGAAACCACGCCTTTAAGAAGCGCCTTGTTCTCCGACAGAGATACATTGTACGCTCTCTCCACGGCTTTGGACTCTTTACCGAGCGCCAGCGCGATGGAATCGTTGTTCAGGATGTCCGTCACCACGAAGACAAACAAGTCCAGGTTTTTGTCCGTAATAATCGATTGAATCGCATCCTCGAGTTCTGCTTGGCGGGACAATACATCATTCGTATCCACCGCGTTGACCTGGGCGATTTCGACTTTGGCACCGCCCATTTGGAATTCCTTGGCATCGAGGGAGATCAATTGAGCGATGGTTTTGTCGCTCAGATCGGCACCTGCCTTGAGCATGTCCAAACCATAGCTGTCGGCATCCACGCCGGCGATTTCAGCCAGCTCGCGAGCAGCAGCCACATCCTCGTCCGTGCAGGTTGGAGATTTGAACAAGAGGGAGTCCGAGATGATCGCGGACAGCATCAAGCCGGCAATTTCTTTGCGAACGGCTACGCCCTTCTCCTTATAAATCTTGTTCAGGATGGTAGCAGTGCAGCCGACAGGCTCCGCACGGTAGTACAGCGGATGGCTTGTCTCAAAATTAGCGATGCGGTGATGATCGATAACCTCGATTACGCGAACCTGATCAATGTCGCTGGCGCTTTGCTGACGCTCGTTATGGTCCACGAGAATGACGTCCTGCGCTTCGTTTGCAACCGTCTCAACGAGGCGAGGCGCCTCTACTTTGAAGAAATCGAGCGCGTACTGCGTTTCGCCGTTAACGTCGCCAAGACGCACGGGCTCGGCCGAAAGACCAAGCTGGTTCTTCAAGTCAGCATATGCAATAGCAGAGCAGATGGTGTCCGTATCCGGATTTTTGTGTCCAAAAATTAAAGTTTTAGCCATATTTAATGCCCCTCTCGCAACATGAATTTCATCGTTTATACCAATAAACAGATGATCACCTATCTGATTATAGCGTTAAATTCTACTTATTCCAATTCCTTTACAGAGATTATTTTCAGAGAGCGTTTATACCAATACAATCTCCGGTTCCGGAACGAACCCGAATTGGTTGTTGATCGACTCCGAAATCAGATTCATCAAGTACAGAATGTCCGTTGCCTTTGCATGCTTCTGGTTCAGAATCATGTTGCCGTGGTGCGGAGAAATGATGGCGCCTCCGTATTCGGTCCCCTTCATATTCAGCTGGTCCACGAGCGAGCCTACGGCTACCCCGTAATCGTAATTGTTCTTGAATACGGAACCGCAGGACGGATAGTCGAAATGACGCTTACTCGTCCGGTACTTGATGATGTCGAGCATCGACTGCGGCGTCTCGATTCCCCTTCCGGCCAAAGCATGGACCTCGCCCAGAAAGAACGAGAAAAAGGACGGCAGCGAGGACGGATGGCTGCCGCGGCTCTTCCACTCCGCGAGCAGCGCCGAAGTCGAATGGATCTGCTCCTCCGAGCTGACCGGTATGTTGAGATCGGCGCCTACGATGATCCATGGATGCTGCTGGAAGATGGATTGCTTGTATGCGAATAAACAGTCCCCCGCCGCAATGGACTGCACCTTCAGGCCCGGATCCATCGTATCGATATAATATACCGTATCCAGGATATCGCAGATTTGGCGCGCATTATATTTGGCGTTCATATAGATGCCGGCGCCTACGCAGCCCGGCAGCAAAAAAGTAAAGTCGAGCAAATCGGTTCCGCCCATTAACCCCATCAAGGAAAGCAGGGACATCGGCGTTCCGGATGAAACGTACCATTTGTCTCCCGAAGCCTGCAGCTCCACCAGGTTTTTCAGCGAGATAAAGACCAGATCGTGTTTCGGTTCGTCCGGGAACAGGATATTGGAGCCCATTCCGAAAATGTACCATGGCAACCCGCGTTTTTTGCAATCCTGCAAAAGTTCCGCCAGGTCGGCTGCCGTTTCAGGCATGGCCAGATAATTGGCTGAACCTCCGATCCCGTACGTCGAAAAGGCAGACAGCTCCACATTGCGCTTGCACAATCGGTCAATAGCAGATGTATGTAAAGTCATCGTAGACATGTCACTCCCTATTCTTCACATTAGGCACAACAACCCTTACTAAATGTGGGGATGTTACATCATTATGATGCAACTACTCGGATGGTGTCAATCTGGGGCGAAATCCTGGCCATATAGCAAAAAATCCCTGGATTACGGCTCGTAGACCGTAACCAGGGATTCGTTCATCACGTTACCAAGATTTATTCGAGGAAATCCTTGAGACGCTTGCTGCGGCTCGGATGACGCAATTTACGGAGCGCCTTCGCCTCGATCTGGCGGATGCGTTCGCGCGTTACGCCGAACACCTGCCCCACCTCTTCCAGCGTACGGGTCCGTCCGTCCTCGAGTCCAAAACGAAGCCGAAGCACGTTCTCTTCACGCTCTGTAAGCGTATCGAGCACTTCCTCCAGCTGTTCCTTCAGCAGCTCGAAAGCCGCCGCATCTGCGGGTGCCAACGCATCCTGATCCTCGATGAAATCGCCCAGGTTGGAGTCGCTTTCCTCTCCGACAGGCGTTTCCAGGGACACGGGTTCCTGGGATACCTTCTGGATCTCGCGCACTTTCTCCGGTGAGATGTCCATCTCCTTGCCGATTTCTTCCGGCGTCGGTTCGCGGCCCAGCTCCTGAAGGAGCTGTCTGGAGACACGCACAAGTTTATTGATCGTTTCCACCATATGCACCGGAATCCGGATGGTTCTGGCCTGGTCGGCGATCGAGCGGGTAATCGCCTGACGAATCCACCAAGTGGCATAGGTGCTGAACTTAAAGCCCTTGGAGTAGTCGAATTTCTCCACCGCTTTGATCAAGCCCATGTTGCCTTCCTGGATCAGATCAAGGAACTGCATTCCCCGACCGGCATAGCGTCTTGCTATACTAACAACGAGACGAAGATTCGCTTCGGCCAAACGGCGTTTCGCTTCCTCATCTCCCTCCTCTATACGTTTGGACAGTTCCACTTCTTCATCGGCTGAGAGGAGGGGAACACGACCGATTTCTTTCAGGTACATGCGAACTGGATCGCTAATCTTGATGCCTGGCGGAAGCGAGAGATCGTCGTGAACCGAAAAATCCTCTGTTGGAGAATTAGCCGATTTCTCTGTATCCGTAACCTCGCGTTCCAATGCAAAATCCGCACTCTGACGGTTCTCCATTCTATGCCCCCCTGTTGACAATCCCATATTTTCATGCTAATCTAGCATTAGATCATTATGACATTAAACCAATAGTTATTTATCCTTCATTCTAGCATATTTTATAGACTATATCAACTTCTAATATATTCTAGTCCGTTGTACCCGATCTCAACTCTGAGATCGGGTTTTTATATATTCCTATTACATATGTTACGTTTACTTCATTTGATCTAGTACTGCTTTCGTATGCTGATTTAACGGCTTTATATCGGGAGCCTTCACGGGATCATCGCTTAGCTCATATTTGTGCTTTAGCTCAAGCGTCGCCCTTACACGGTCGTTCAGCATCTCCTCCGGGATCAAGCCGCTCCGGACAGCCTTGGTCAATGCCTGGATGACGGCTTCCTCCTGCGCATATTCATGTCCGATCAGTACCATGTTGCTTCCTGCGACGACGGATTTCACGGAAGCCTCACCTACGTCCGTGCTGCCGGATATAGCACCCATTGTCATGTCGTCCGTAATGACAACTCCCTTAAATCCCATCTCTTCCCGTAACAAATCGTTGATCACGGGCTTTGAATACGAGGATGGCGTATCCGGATCGATGCTCTTCATGAGCAGATGCGCAACCATGACCACATCGGCCCCTTCATTAATCGCTTGTTGAAACGGAACCAGCTCCATTTCATGCAGACGCTTCAAGTCATGCTCCACCACGGGCAAACCGAGGTGGGAATCGACCGAAGTGTCGCCATGTCCTGGAAAATGCTTCACGACGGGAACGACTCCCTTCTCCTGTATCCCCTTCATGGAGGCAATCCCATGCTCGGTAACGGTCTCCGCCGTAGTGCCAAAGGATCGATCGCCGATGACCGGATTGTTCGGGTTGCTATGAATGTCCAGCACCGGGGCGAATACCATATTGAGCCCGAGTCCCGCAACCTTCTGCGCGATAAGGCCGCCAACGCGCTTCGTGAGCGCTAGATCCCCCTTGCTTCCGACTTTGCCGCTTGACGGCAGCTTTACATATTCCTCGGGAAAACGCGTAACCCGTCCGCCCTCCTCGTCTATACTCAGCCACAGGGGCACCGGATTGGCAGCATTGGCTTCCTTCAGATCATTGAGCAGCTTTACCGTCTGCTCTACGCTCTCTATATTGTCTTTGAAGAGGATAAACCCGCCAACATGGTGATCCTTCACCAATTTACGCGAAGTTTCATCGATGGCCGTTCCTTCGAGTCCGACCAGTACCAGCTGGCCGATCTTCTCCTCGACGGTCATGTCGTTCATAAGCTCAGCGATCTCATCTTCGGTTTCGTTCGGAGGCAGGCTGCCGTCCTCGCTTTCATTGTCGGTACTGCCTGACGGAGGCTCGGTTTCGTTGTCATTCTCTTGAGAAGGCGGGTTCTGGTCCTGTCCTACCTCCGATGGCGAAGTTCCTTGGCCATCATTGCCCGCATTCCCCGTCTCCGAACGGCCCTGGCAACCTGCCAGAACCAGCAGCAAGATGACAACCAGCATCGTTAAGCTCATCCATGGTGTCCTTCGCTTCAACATTGTCACCTTCCTTCATGTTCACACTACTGTATTCGCCCTCTGTCCCGCAGAGTCCTTCCATCATAACATGATTTCGTTAAGGGCCAAAACAATCCACAACGAAAGCCCCCCGTTGCAAAACAAGAAGAAAAGAGCCGCAGCGATGGCGGCCCTTCCTTCTCTATTTAAGCAATCCGAGCTGACGGGCTTGCTCCTCCGTCAATATAAACTGCTCCGTCTCCCACACTTCATCCTCTTCCGTTCTTCCGAACATCAGCATGATATCGTCCCATATATTCTTTTGCATCGCCTCGGCTTGCGTGATAATAACCTTCATGTCTGCCTCAATCCTTTCCTTGGGTTCATCCCTACTATTACATAATAAAACCACGGAGGGCAGAATAGAATCGATAAGCAAAGCAAAAGCCTGCAAATAGTATCTGCAGGCTGGGGCGGAAGTATAACTAAGAATAGGCAGGATGGTGTTTAATCCATGACATGGCAATGGTGCCTTCGCCTGCATGTATGCCTGCAACAGGGATAAAGGTCATGATTTCGGTCTTAAGCGACGGATGAGCTCCGCTGATTTCCTTCTGGATCTCCTCGGCCTCTTCCACGTTGTTCGCGTGCATGATGCACACCTTCTTAATTTTCTGTATGTCTGTTTTCATGATATCGATCATTTTCTGCTTGGCTTTCTTAAACGTCCGGATCTTCTCCTCCACAATGACTTTGCCTTCGTCAAAACGGAGCAGCAGATGTATGCGGAGCAAATTGCTCAGCAGCAGCTGCGTACCGGACACCCGGCCGCTGATATGAAGTCGATGCAGGCTTGCCGGTATGAGATAGAACGACATGTTGTGCACCATGGTCTGAATTTTATCCTTTATCACCTGTACGGTATCCCCCTGGCTGTGCCAGTGAATGCCGGACATAATCATTTCGCGCACCGGAAACGCTCCCGCTTGAGAGTCGATGCCAACCACGGGTACCTCGGCAATCTCGGCCGCCTGCAGGGAAGAATTCAAAGTTCCGCTGAGCTCCGAAGAACAGTGAATCGCAATAATATCGTCATACTTCACTTTCAGGGTTTCGTAAAGCTCAATGAATTCTCCGATGGGAGGCTGGGAACTGCTGACTTTCGGCTCGTCTTTCATCCGTTCATAAAAGGCTTCTGCCGATATGTCGATTCCTTCCCTGTAGGCCTCTTGGCCCAGAATCAACCTCAAAGGCACAATGTAAATATGATGCTTCTTGGCGAATTCAGGGTCGATAGTGCTCGTGCTGTCGGTTACCCATGCAATGGATCTCATGATCGTGTTCACGTCTCGCTTTCGTGTAGTAAGAAATAGGAATGGAAGCGATTTAAGCCGCTCATTTCATCATATCTTACCCTTGCGGCGCATTGCAAATGGAAGGGGGATGATTTCACGTCCTACGCCTGGGTTCGCCACACAAAAGCCTTATTTTCCGTCTCCGTTATACCCTTTTTCCCCAAAAGGTTCCAGCCGTTCGATCCAATAGGCTTCCCGCTTGCTGACCGCACCCTTCAAATCGAAGAACGGATCTTCCTTCGGCTCAATCTTCTCCAGGATCTCAAAAACAAACGCATCCTCTCCAAACTCTTTCCAATCCTGCTGAAGCGGCTTGTTGTAGCTTGTCCCCATCTGCAGCTCGAAGCGCTTGCCGTTCATGGTTTTCAGATTGTTCGTTCCGGCGACGAATATTTTACCGTTCTTCGTGTTCCGAATTTGATACACGCCGGCTTCAATCTTGATCTCCTTGTACATCTGATTTAGTTCCTGTCTGCGATTCATGGCCTTAACGCCTCCTTCTTGCTTTCATCTATGTCGTTAGCCAGTACTGGCTTCCATCATCCTTGCGATCCAAAAAACCATATTCGATCAAATATCGGCGAATGGTCACATAATCGGGATTGTCTCTTCCGATCGTATCGTTGATTTCCTGCTCGGAATACAAGACATCGGGTTTAAAACGGGCGGCGATTTCGCGCAGCACGACGTACTTCTGCTTCTCTTTAAGCTTAAAAGTCTTCAACGGGCCATCGGTCCCCTCGGGGAACGCCTTGGCTAGGATCGATTGCCTCTCTTCTTCCGTAACATTGTAGCGTTCATCGATCATTTTGGCCTGCTTGGGGATCTCCACGAACGCCGGAGCATGGCTGTCCTTTTCCTTCAACAGCTCCATCAAGGTCAGCAGCACCTTGGACTGCCTCTCCTTCTCTTTCAAGGCAAACCGGTGATTGCGTATCGTCGACGCGCTGCCGATGCCGAGCTCCTGCTGGACCTCCTTGTCGTTCATGCCTTGATAGAAGAGCTGCAGCAGCCGGTTCTGATGCTCGGTCAGTCCGGTCAGCTTCTTATCGAGGCCGGACAGATACTGAAACACGGAGCCATGCTCCCGTCGGATATGAACGGTCATGTATCGTTCCGATTCGTACAGCACATCCTCATCCGGGTAGATGATCCCCTTCTCCAGCGTCTTGCCGCACAAGAGACATACCCAGACGGGGCCTTCGTCGATATAGCCTTGTTTAAGTTCATCTATGGAAGCATTCCAGAAGCGTTCATTTAGGTCCATCGCACACACCACTTCCCCCAAAGTTATTTACATAGACATTTTATATTTTTGTCTATAGCATGTCAATCAAGCCCCACGACGACATAATATTTCTTCCTCCCTCCCGTGGAACCTGCTAGAATAGAGGTTGCTGCTGTAAAATTTAGGGGGTATCATCATGGGATTCATACAACAGTCGGCAAAAGAAATGCGTTCTTGGCCGCGCAACATCAAGCTGTTTTTTCTAGCTAACGTGCTGTATCAGTTCGGTACCGGCATGTTCAGCGTGCTCTACAATTTGTACATACAAGGCCTGGGTTATAATGACTCCATGAATGGAACAGTGGTCAGTATTCAATCCCTCGCCACGGCATTGATGTTTATCCCGATCGGCTTGATCGGCGACCGCGGAAGCCGCAAGCGAATCCTGGTCCTTGGCGCGTTGTTAAGCGGCGCCGGACTGATTGCGCGAGCTTTTCTGGCGAGTGAGTTCAGCTTGCTTGGTCTCGCGGTATACACCGGACTGTTCGCATCCTTTTTTCAGGTGCTGGCGATTCCGTTTCTGGCGGAAAATACGGCGAAATCGGCTCGTATGCGCATCTTTAGCATCCATGCCTCGCTTGTGCTTGCTTCTCAAGTGTTAGGCAGCATGGGAGGCGGCTTCCTGGCGGATGCCCTGCAGGCATTCGGCCTGAACAAGGTCGATAGCTTGAAAACGGCCCTGTTCATCGGCGGTCTGGCAACCTTTGCGGCATTTATCCCGCTCTTGTTCACGACCGACAAGAACGACGCGCATGCACGGCCTCTGGATGCACCCATCCCGGATCAACCCCTGCGCCCTGGAGGAGCGGTTACCGCCTCCGGGATCGGAGATTTCAAAGTCATCGGGCAGTTCGCGCTTGCCCAGCTGTTGATCGGCCTCGGGTCCGGACTGGTCGTTCCTTATTTGAATTTGTATTTTACCAACCGTTTCTCGGTATCGTTATCCGCGGTTGGGATTCTGATATCGCTCGGACAAGTCATGACGATAGTATCCATGCTGATCGGCCCTTCGCTGGTGAATCGGGTAGGAGCCGTCAAAGCCGTGGTTCTCTTTCAAGTCCTATCCTTGCCCTTCCTGTTGTTAACCGGCTTCACGAATGTCCTCCTCATCGCATCGGTCGGCTTCCTGTTCCGTCAAGCCTTGATGAATGCGGCCAATCCGATACAGTCGTCGATTCTGATTGACCGCGTACCGGATCACCGGAGAGGCATCGCCAATTCCGTCACGCAAACCGCCTTTATGCTCGGCTGGGCGACGATGGGGCCCGTACAGTCGAAATTGGTCACCACATACGGCAGCTACTGGGGATACGCAATCACCTTCTGCATTACCGGAACGCTGTACGTCATTTCCTCGTTCCTATATTACCGAATGTTCCGCGAACGCAAGGGCAGCGGTCTTTCCCCGGATGCTTCCGCTACTCTCTAGCCTCGACCCGCAGCGGTTTGACATGGGGCGGGACATCCCGTTCGCCTGCAGGAACGGTCCGGGCCTGAAAGCTTCCCTTATACCGGAAGACAGGCCCCAATATCGGGTTGACCACCTCAACGGATATCCGATATAACTGATATTCGTCATCATACCATTCGCATACATCGGCCGTTCCGGTGAGCCACCGGGGAAATCGAAACTGCAGCCGTCCTTCATAAAACCTCTGCTCCCCCGATCGAATGCGAATTCCGCCATGCTCCGCGGCAGCGATCCGAAGATCGACTGCCAAGTGCTGTTTGTTTCCCAAATAATCCACGACGCGGCTGCGCTGTGCGCTATAAATCATCGTGGCGTCAAATCGTCTTCGAATGCCAGGAAAATCAAAACTTCGGCACCACGTCACCGTTTCTCTTCCCCAGTCATCCCGATAAGCGTAGTTCTCAATCCGGAACGGGATCCCTTTCCCCCGGTTAGGAAACATGATATGCCGCATCGTACCTATATGCAGCGGCAGCGCCGCCCATCGAGCGTACCAGATTTCTTCCATGATGCCTTCGCCGATCGAAGCGACGTTATCCTTGCTGTCGAACCCGAACCGCTCCTGGATTTTAGGATGAAGCTTGTGAAACTGGCTTCCAAGCGCCTGCTCATAGATCGAGGTCATGTTCATTCACTCCTTTATCGGATGTATGCCCACGGACAGTTCTTTGTCTTCGAACCGGACGGTAAGCGCTTGGCAAGTCCGATGCGGACAGCGAAGCCATGAAGCAGAATCCAATCATCGATCCGCTAAGCGTTAACGGATTGAACGGGGCTTTCATTAATTCGGCATCCGTCATCCATGCTCCAAGCATCAAGATCGCAAGCAAGATCATGATCAGCCTGTACCACAACCGGTTCTTGTGAAAGAGCAATGTCAATAAACCGACGCCGATCTCGGTGATGCCGAGCAAGGTCAGCACCATCCCTTCCCGACCGGCTGCCAAACCCGACTGCCTCAGCAGATCAAGCTCTCCCGCTTCCGGGAACAGAAGCTTCGGAACCAGTCCTTCATAGCACCATAGAACAACCAGCATAAACACGCTTAAAGCGTGGATGATTGCCTTTTGGATCGTGACCGTAGGCGGAATATCCTTCTCGGCCCATAATCGGAGCACATCGAAGCTCCAAGCCGTCGCTGCGCCGAATAAAGGCCGAAACAGCAGGCGGTCAAACCAGGCCCCCGGCATGCCGAACCGCGTCCTGTAATCGTATTGGGTCGAGAAACGGATGACGCCGTTGCCGCTGTCGGCGTATTTCCAATAGCCGCTCCCCTCCTTTACCAGGGAAATGCGCTGATCCGAGCCGAATCGCAGCACCGAGATCCGGTTCCCGGTCCTCGGGTGCACGGCCGTTTTCGTAGCGCCCGTTCCCGTAACTTCCAGTCCGAATCCGATGCGGGTTTTGTATAAAAACCGCTGGACGTCCGAATCAGCCTGCGGCAAATCATGAATCTCGGAAAAACGCAAATCCCATTGTTGATGCAGCTCGGGTCTCTGTGTCAATGACCACAATGTTTCCATATCCGTCTTGATGTCGAGTTCAACATAGATCGGATTTCTCTTCATGCGCACTCAGCTCCTAATGGATAACCCTTCTCGGTGACAGCCGGGCCCCTCTATTTACAAGCCATTTTACCGCTGAGGGGGATTCCCCGTTAGACCTCACTTTTATAGAACAAACGAAGAAGAGGTACTACGTTTCGTAGTACCTCTTCCATTTCTTCCATATGATCCGTCTTCCGTCCCGAAGCTAGTTGTCGTTCTCTCTCACGATCCCTTTTCGGCGGACCTTCTCCACGGCCTCCCTGCTGCTCCTCACCCCGAGCTTTTTCAGAATTTTATTGATCTGATTTTTGAGCGTGCTCTCGGTTTTGAACAGCTTCTTCTCCATTTGGGAATGGGTGAAACCCTCATCCAACAGATCAAACACTTCACGTTCCGCCGGCGTCAAGCTCCGCAGCTGTTCTTCGCGCTTGAGTCGGGCAAATTCCTTGAGCAGCACCTCCATCGATCCCGGTTGATGTACGGCGCTTCGGATTGCGGCCGGCAATTCCTCGAAATTCGATTTCTCAATGTAATTGACGGCTCCGGCCGTATAGGATTGCATGATCACCAACTCGTCATCCAGCGAGGTCAGCATGATCACCTTGGCCTCGGGCTTTCGTTCATGGATTTCTGCAGCCGCGTAGATGCCGTCGAGTCGGCCCGCCGTCAGCTGAATATCCATAAGCACGATATCGAAGGACAGGACTTCCGCCATCGCAATCGCTTGTTCGGGGGACTCGGCCGCGCCGACCACGATCATATCCTCCTGCGCATTCAGAAAAACGGTCATTGATTTAATCCAATCCGGATCGTCCTCGACCAGAAAGACGTGTATTCGATTCAAGGCTCTTCCCTCCCGGATAAACGAATGATTTTGCTGCGGGGAAAATACAACGTGATCTCGGTACCGACCGATTCGCGGCTCTCCAATCCCACGGAGCCGCCGCTTTTCTTCATCACGTTGTACGCATAGGTAAGGCCAAGTCCGAAGTTTGACTTCCTGTGGCCCTTGGTGCTGTAGAACGGTTCAAACACAAGCGGCTGCTGCTCTTCCGGAATGCCCATGCCGTTATCCTTGACGGAAATCGCGGCTCCCTTGCGGTCGGCCGTTACCGTCAACGCGATCACTCCTCCGTCAGGCATCGCCTCGACGCTATTGCTTATGAGATTGCTGATCGCTTCCTTCAAATGGACGGCATCCGCAAGCAGCCAGGGACGCTGTGTGCACAGCACCTTTAACTCGATGCCATGGCTGCGCAGCCGTTCCTGTTCGCGAAGCTGCAGTTCAGCAAGCAGCTGATCCGCGCGGATAGGCTGTTCCACCAGCTTAAACGCCTTCATCTGCTGCTGCATGCGCCCTGTCATCGCTAACAAATGCTTGGAAGCGTTAGCGATGACATCAAGCTGCTCCAGGGCCGTTTCGTTATCCGGCGACAGCAGCCGCTTCACGTTATCGGTGCTCATGGCGATTTTCCCGACCTCGTTCTTGATGGTATGATTTAGCATCGTTGTACCCGAGCTGACCGCTTGCATCGTGCGATCCAGCGGATCGCGCTCGAATTTCAGGCGGACGCCCAGGACGCCGTACACAAAGGTGCAGATGACGGCAACGCCCATCGAATACAGAATAAACAGGGATACGTACCGGAATGAATCGTAACCGGGCCAGATGACATTCCCTACATTTATCAACAGCATCACACCGAGCAAGGTTGGCACCATAATCCAGGTGGTAATCCACATGCTTTTGCGTTTCTGCGGGTTCTTCTCAGAGGATAAGGCTCCAATGAGCAGAGCGCATGCAGCAACATAATACGGGCCGGTCCATACGAACAGCCATCCGTAATGAATCCGGTAATCTTTCGTAAGGAGCACCTGGACCAGCATCGCGAACACAGGCAGCAGCAGGCCTATTTTGAGATCACGTTTTCTCCTATGGTGCCGGGGCCTGCCGGTATACACCATGCAAAATATCAACACGCCGTAAGGTGTCAGGGTATGGTTGAGGAATTGAATCCACGGCCCGTAGGCGGTCGCAATAAAACCGGAAGGCGCTAGCCAGTCCGTCAACCCCCCGATCCCTGCACTCCACAGGAAAAAAGCCGCCCAGCGGTTCACCTCGCTTCGAGGCTGATTGAACAGCAGCACGGCCGCTGCAGTCCAAAGCGCGAACACATAATACATCAAGACGCATCGTTCCATTCTCTTCCCGAATATAGTTTCATCCTACCATAATTGCGCCAGCAGGGGGACCTCCCTTCTTACCCATGCCGAGGAAATAAAGATCACTGATATATGACATTGTTTATTTCTTCAATACCTTCATTTTACATTGCGAAAACATTCAGTTTACATTCAGCCGCGCTTAAGAAAGATATCAGGAACGATTGATAGGATAGATCTCGTAAGCAAACAAGCATACGAAAGACAGAGAGAAACGAGGTGGAAACATGACAACCCCATTAAAATACCGGAACGAGCTGAAGTTCTTCGTGAATCTTCACCAATATCGGATCATCAGCCAACGATTGAAGAATTTGGTGACCTACGATCAGCATGCCGGACCCGCCGGGGAATATCACATTCGAAGCTTGTACTTTGATGATATCAATAATAAAGCCCTATACGAGAAGCTGGCGGGCGTCCGGGATCGGGTGAAATACCGCATCCGTATTTATAACGTAGCCGACGACACGATCCATTTTGAGAAGAAAATCAAATTCCGGGATTACATTGCCAAGCTGAAGGAGCCGCTCACAAGGGAGATGACCGATCAGATCATGGCCGGACAATACGACTGTCTCTACCAGC
The DNA here is from genome assembly GCF_041954005.1 of Priestia sp. BR_2. Classification (NCBI taxonomy): domain Bacteria; kingdom Bacillati; phylum Bacillota; class Bacilli; order Caryophanales; family Bacillaceae; genus Priestia; species Priestia sp. BR_2. The sequence goes on from NZ_JAVFHM010000350.1 coordinate 122,100, forward strand.
CGGATAAGCCTTTGATGATGGAGCTGTACCACGAGATGAAGCATAAGCTGCTGCGGCCCAAGGTCATTGTCGATTATGTCCGCGAGCCTTACGTCTGCGCTAACGGAAATGTGCGGATTACGTTTGACAAGGAGCTGAGAACCGGCCTGCACTCCACGGAACTGTTCAATCGAAACCTGCTGCCGATCCGGGCGATCGATGAGAATCTGATCATACTCGAGGTCAAATACGACGAGTACATTCCGGATTACATCAAAATCGCGCTGCAGTTGGAAGGCCTCAACCGGCAATCGGCATCCAAATATGTAATGTGCCGTAAATTTCTGAAATATAACACATGGGAGGATCAATAGTTCATGAACACCACATCGACTTCAAGCAATACGAACACCACCAATTTTTCGGATATCGTCAAAAAATCCGTCATGGAAAATTTCGTATCCGACATCAGCATCGCCAAAATTTTGATCACGCTCGCCGTTGCCTTTGTTATCGGGCTGTTTATTTATCTGCTCTATAAAAGGGTCTTCAGCGGCGTCCTGTATTCCAAAAGCTTTAACGTGTCGCTGATCGGGATGACGATGATCACGGCCGTTGTCATCATCGCCATCAATTCGAATCTCGTGCTCTCGCTCGGTATGGTCGGCGCGCTCTCCATCGTCCGTTTCCGTACGCCCATCAAGGACCCAACCGATCTGATCTTCCTGTTCTGGGCCGCGGTTGCCGGGATCGTAACCGGAGCCGGATTCTACACGCTGGCTGCCATCGGCTCCGTCGTTGTCGGTCTTATCCTGTTCTTCTTCATTAAGAAAGCGACGGTCGATACCCCTTACCTGCTGGTCGTCCATTGCGATAACGAGCAGGCCGAGCAAGCCGTTCAAGGACAAGTCGGTCAGGCTGTGAAGCGTTACAACCTGAAGCAAAAAACCGTGACGCCAGGCAGCATCGAGCTGACGCTGGAAGTACGGCTGCGCGATGCCGAAGGCCAATTCGTGAACAAGCTGTCCCAGCTGCAGGGCGTTCAACATGCGGTTCTGATCAGTTACAGCGGCGATTATGTATCCTAAGTCAGGCGGTGGTCAGAAATGATGAAGAAAAGAACGACAGTCCTGCTGTCCCTTGCGCTGGCCATAATCCTTCTGCTCACAGGCTGCCAAAGGACGACACAGGTTGCCGGGACGGCTGGAAGCTCTGAGAACGATGGCCTTCAGGAGCAAATCGATTCCTCGGTTTTTCCGAAGGACAAGGTCATTGACGTTAAAATCACGATCGACGAAGCGGATTTCCAGGATATGCTGGACAACGCCAGCGCTGAAGAATACAAAGAAGCGTCCGTCAATTACAACGGCATGCAATTTGATCATGTCGGCATTCGCACCAAAGGCAATTTAAGTCTGCGCAGCGTGGTCAATTCCGATTCCGACCGCTACAGCTTCAAGATTTCCTTTGACGAATATCTCAATCAAACCTTGAACGGGATCAGCAAAATCAATCTGAACAACAACTACAGCGACGCCTCGTATATGCGGGAATTCCTGACCTACGAGCTGGCGGAATCCGTCGGTCTGCCCACACCCGGCTTCTCTTACGTCAATGTATACGTTAACGATGAATTATGGGGGTTCTACCTCGCAATCGAACAGATTGGCGATTCTTATCTGCAGCGTCATTTCGAAAATTCGTACGGCGCATTATACAAAGCCCAGATGACAGGCACGGGCAGCGATCTGGCTTGGCTCGGCAGCGACCCCGATTCGTACACCGGGCTTGTCATGAAATCCAAGTCCTCCAATGACGATGTATTGATCGACATGCTCGACGAGCTGAACAATGGCACCGATTACGAGAAGGTGCTGGATGTCGATAACGTGCTCAAGTACGTTGCCTTGAACGTCGTTGCCTCCAATATGGACAGTTACTTGGGGATGAACAAACAGAACTACTACCTGTATGAGAACAACGGCATTTTCTCCGTCCTGCCCTGGGATTATAACATGGCGTTCGGAGGGTTTGGGGGCTCCGGCATCCTGATTGACGAGCCCACTCAGGGTGCTTTGACGGAACGTCCCCTGATTGCCAAGCTGCTCGAGGTTGACGAATATAAGGAACGTTACCACGCCATCCTCTCGGAGATGCTGGAGGGATACATGCAGCAGGACCATTTCGAGGAACGCGTAGCGCAATTGCAGGAATTGATATCCGAGCACGTCAATCAAGACCCCAGACCGTTCTACTCCTATGAGGAGTACGAGCAATCGCTCCCGACATTGACCTCATTCGCGGAAGAGTCCATGGATAATATCCAGCAGCAGCTGGATGGGACGATCCCTTCGTCCGGCGACGGAAGCGGCAGCGGCGGCGGGATGGGGCCTGGTGGCGGAGGAGGTATGAGGCCTGACGGCGCCGGCGTGCGACCTGGGGGTGACGGGATGGTACCTGGCGGCAATACGAATTCCAATGATGCCGCCCAGGAGAGCTCTACCGGCACCGGGACAAGCACGGCACCGGATGGAACAGCCGGCAGCGGGACTAACGGGACTGACGGGACTGGGATCGTTGTCCCTAACGACGCCCCGGGCGGAGGCATCTCTGGCGAAAACACGCCCGCCAACAACGACGGTGCCGCTTTTGCTCCTTCCAGCAACGCGGATGTTACTTCCAGCGGCATTGGGGAAGGCTCTGGCGACGCTCCTGACGTGGATGAATCTGTCTCGTCGATTGTATCGGCGGTTGGACCAGGCACAAGCAGTTCCGACGAAAGAACAGCGATGGATGCTGCTTCTGCCGTTAATCCAACAAGTCATGCAGAGGAAAGTAACGCAGAGGAAAATTCTACAGATTCAACGCAAGCTCCGAACCAGCCCTCTACAGGCGGCAATCAACCGACCATGCCGCAAGCGCCGGCTCAGAATGGGCAAGGGCAGATGCCGGATTTCCCTCAAGGCCAGATGGGGAACGGGTTCGGCGGCGAGTTCGGCGGTCAAATGCAGGGAGGACGCGGAATGGGCCGGCCTGGCGATTGGTCGAACGAAGCAGCCCAGGAGCAAGGTAGCACCCAGGAAGCCTTGTACGCAGGAGTTTCCCTCGTACTGCTGCTGCTCTCATGTCTTTTTGTGACTCTATATAAACGAAAAAGATTGTAATCAGCAAGCAAGGGACAGTTCCGAAGGCATCGACCTTTGGAACTGTCCCTTTTATATGCGCTAATCGTTATTAGCCGATATCCGTTACATAATCATGCAACTATTAAGCGGTGATCCACGTTAAAATAACCGGTGCAGCGATGAGGAGCGCGCCGAGCGCTACGATGGTTCTCGTCGCATTTCCGGACAGTTTGCGCTGCGTCTCCGCCGAACGATACCAGCCGCTGAATTGCAGGCGATTGCGATAGAGGACCAGGAACCAACATACATTTCCCGCAAACAGAAACAGGAAATATAACCCTTCCCATGGAATCCAGGACTTCAGGATCTGATGCTCTATGCTGCCCAGAACCGCTGTCACGACCATCAGAATGATCATCATTCGAATGATTTCCAGAATGGATGAGGCCAATTTGGTCATAAATGCTTCCTCCTTTCATTCATGCCGATACTGGATATTTTACCATTATACAGCAAATACAAGGACTCCGCATCCATTCCCGTAGAACGATCAGGAACGGGGAGCTCAATTGGAGTTGAGCTCAGCTTCTTGATCGTGAAACGATTGTTTTCTTACAAAGTATGAATCCAGCTTCCGACTGCCCCATAGGGACAGCAAGATAAAGGCTAGGACACCGAGCAATTTGAAGGGCTCCGCCATAAAATCCGAGAGATTAGCCCCGATGTAAGAAACGCAAAACACCATAATGCCCTTGCCCAAGGTTACGGCCATGAGATAGGACATGACGTTCATTCTCGCCAGTCCGGCGGCCACGTTGACAGCGACAAACGGCCCGACGGGAAGTATGCCCAGCAGAAAAACATAACTGAAGCCGTTGCGTTGAATCCAGCGCATGCCGCGCTGAACCTTCGGTTTTTTCGCCCAGCGTTCGATCAGGGGAGTACCGGATATTTTCCGCACGAGGAGAAACGTCGTCAAGCATCCCGCCACCATTCCGATCCAGGAGTAAAGAAATCCCGCCCACAGCCCGTACACCGCTGCATTAACGCCAACGATCACGATCGTGGGCATTGGAGGAATAAAGGATTTCAAGAAAGTCAGCAGTATGCCCGGCAGAGGGCCTAAGGCTCGAAACTGGTCAAGAAACCATTCCAGATTGCTCTGTGTAAAATAAGACATGATGTCCAAGTAGCCATTCAATGACTTCACCCATTTCCGCTAAGTATTGCTTGTCCTAACCGACTTGCAGCACCTGATTCAGCTGAGCCAGATGGTGATTATCGTGCCAGATGAAATCCCGCATAAATTGCGCCACTTCAAAGGGATGTCCGTCTCCGTCCGCGTACCGCTCCTCATACTTCGTTTCCGGCAACGCTTCAATGGTCCGAATCAGCTGTTCCCTTGCGGTTATCGTCCGGTCCACCAGCGCTTCCGTCGATAACGTTTTGGCATATTGCTTGGCCTCCTCATTGAAGGCGTCATAATCCAGATGCCGGACGGTCAATGCATCTCCCGTTGAGATTTTGGCGATAGCCTCATTAAAAAAATACTCATCCCATCGCATGATATGGCACACCACGTCGCGCACGGTCCATTTCCCATCCGCAATCGGGGAATTCCAATAGTCCTCATCCAGGACACCGAACTCCTTCACCTTGCCGATCCATTCCGAATACTCGTTTAACAGCTGCTGTTTGTCATTCATATACATTCTCCTTGTCCATATATGATTTGATATAAGCGTCCAGTCGAGCCTCCGGCCAGCGATACATCTCCAGCAGCTCCTCATAAGGATCGCCCGGTAAATGCAGCAGCTTCGCAAAGGCAGGTTCCGTCTTATACCCCGCCTTCTTCAGCTCAATGATGGTTTCTCTTGCAGCTTCGCCGAGCCGCTTCAACAGCTTGTATTCCACTACCATATGGCGGTAGCCATTCTGCTTCACGGAAGGCACCGGCTGGGCAAAAATCTCGAATTCCCAGCCTTTGTACCGAAATCGCGCTACTGCTCGCTCTACGTTCCCCACACTTCGGAAAGAGTATGTGAAATCCGAAACAAGTCGGTCGTATGACGCTCTGAGTTCTCGCTCGAACCGGTCAAACTCCGTCACATGACATATGATATCGAGATCGCTTGAAGCGATGTCAATCCCTATAGGGATCGTGCCCACCAATATAGGACTGCAGGATTTCAAATGCTCCCATAGTTCCAGTTCATCTATGACCGAAGCTGCCTGCCTCTGCTTGGCCGTGCCTTGACGTAAATACTCCAGGATTAAAAAATCCAACTCTGCTTGCATCGCTCCCCACCTGCCCTATTCCGCTGAACTTTCAGGTTGACGCTCGGTCCAAGTCGTCCGGACATAGCCCAGCTTCATGCCGACGGTTTCCATGTCGCGATGGCTCTGGGATAAGAAGGCGCATTGACCGACAACCAGATTGCACCCCTCCCGCTTCGCGTCCCGTATTCTTCTGCGAAGCAGCTCCTGATGCAGCCCCCGTCGACGGTATTCCGGCAGCGTAGCGGCAAATGTAAGCGAAGCCGTGGAAAGGTTCATATGCATGACACCGGCCGCAGCCGGCTGCTCATCCACATAAGCCATATAGAACTTCCAGCCCGGCCTTGCATGCAATACGCGATTGTTCAATGCTACGGATGGGATCCCTTGCACCGGCAGTCCTGTTCCCAGGCAATGAACTTTAGCATAATCTTCAAACTCGTCTTTGTCTATTCTTTTGATCACAATTCCGTTATTCGGCATATCCACCAGTTCTTGCGGGTTCATATACATGGAATTATGAAAGGCGGATTGGAAGAATCCGCGATCGGCAAGCGCCGAGAGCAATGCCTGATTCACCATGGCGGGCACGATCTCGAACTGGAATTTGCGGTCCCGCGAATGATAGAAGTCGATGATTGCGTCCAGATCCTTCAGATTCTCCGAACGGAGTCCTTTGACCGTGTTAAAAGAAAGCCAAGGCATCGTTTTGCTGTACAAGCACAGCGCTTGGCCGAAACGAACCATCTCGATCCCTTCGGGATTTCCGGTCCGCCCTTCGATGGCTTGCATTCGATCATACATATACTCCGTTTCCGAACGCTGAATGCGATGGATTAGCTCCTCGGATGGAAGATGCTGCATGGTTACCTCCTATGCATTATGTATTCAATTTTAAAGATCCGTGATAAATAGAGCCCGAAGATCGTGTACGGATGCTTCGGGCTCTAGGCTTGCTGTGTATGGTTTATTTCGCGCTGCCCGGCAGATCGCAAGATCCGTCGGCACACATGCCGTCGTTGCTGTCGGACTCGTTCACCATGACCAGGGGATTCGCTTCACGATAGGCTTTGTCCAGTGCATCCGTGAAAACTTCCAGCGGTTGTGCGCCGGACACGGCATATTTGCCTCCGAGCACGAAGAACGGCACTCCCCGAATTCCAAGATTCGTCGCTGCGGCTTCATCTGCGCGTACCTCGGATTGGAAAGCATCGCTTTCAAGCACCGCCATAGCCTGCTCCCGCTCCAGTCCGACCTCCGCCGCCAGATCGGCGAGCAGGTTCTTATCTTCCAGATTCTCGGCATCCGTGAAATAGGCGCGGAACAGCCGCTCCGTCATGTCTTTCATTTTACCATGCTGCGCAGCAAAATGAACCAGTCGGTGAGCATCAAATGAATTGGCAGGGATCACGCGGTCCATGTGGTAGGTAAGTCCAACACTGGCCGCTTGTTGAGTCACGTTGGCATTAGCTGCCTTGGCCTGCTCTATGCTCATGCCGTATTTCGCCGCCAATAACTCGTCCATGGACACCCCGGGCTTATACGACGCATTCGGATCAAGCTCAAAGCTGCGATATACCACTTCAACCTGATCCTTATGAGGGAACTGCTCCAATGCCGATTCGAACCGGCGCTTTCCAATATAACAGAACGGACACATAAAATCCGACCAAATTTCAACTTTCATTTAATTCGCCTCCTAGCGAGCAGGAATACTAACTTACTAATTGTAACCCGCTTTCGCCCTGATATCAACACTCATATGAAAACGGCAATGCTGCACGGTAATCCATGATATGAGCACCCGGTAAACAGCCTTCAGCGATGCTTCCTGCTATCTTGTATCCTGGCCTGAATCCAGTCCATCACGACCGCACAGCCAAGCTTCCCCTCCAGGGAGCCGTTCATCACCAAATCCGCATGCCAACGGGTAGGCTCGACATATTGATCATGCCTGTATCGCACAAGCTGCAAATATTCCTGTATCACGCTTTCCTCGCGATGACCCTTCTCCATGAACCGTCGGTTTCTGCGAAGCATTCTTTCATCCGCGGGACAGTCGACGAACAGCTTCAGATCCAGGGAGTTTCGAAGATCCTCGAATTGATACAGAAGAAACCCTTCAATGACGATGACATCATGGTCACCGCAACGGGCGGCTTGTTCTATCTCATCGGTCAGACGCTGGATGTTGACGGCGTCCGGATGGTTAAAATCCTCAAAGATTGTATTCGTAAAGGGCGCTTTAGACATAGGTCTGACGGACTTATAATATTTGTCCATATGAAAGAGCGCCACCCGATACTCGACAAGCTTCTCCTTGAGTTGGAGGCTTAGCGTCGTTTTGCCGCTGCCCGTCCCCCCGCCAATCCCGATCCTTATAGCACGGCCATGATTCATGTTCTCGTTCTTCCTCCGCATTTGGTTCACTGTGTAGACTTCAGTCGTTTATATTGCATTACCAGATAGGCCAGGTTTTTTAAACCTATCCTTATCTGATGTCTATATTAAAAAACAGACAGCGTGCCGCCGCCTGTCATTTGTACTTTTTCCAATCCATCTCGCTGTGTTCCAGCAGATATTCAAAATCGTTATCGCGACGCTTCTGTTCCGCCTTGCGTGCAGCTTCCCGTTCCTGCCGCTCCTTCTCCAGCCGCTCGGCTTCAGAGGCCTTTAAGGACTCGGTTGTCGCCTTCAGCTTTGCCAAAACTTGAGGGTCCAGCATATCTTTTAGCGTTGCGGGTCTATCGGCAGTTTCCGTCCGCGGCGCCGGGGACGTTCGTTTCTTTTTTGCCATAAATACTCACCTCGATTTCAATCCATTATACCATCTTAAATGTCGTCTGACATCCGTATCTATTGAAGAGGATTTACGAAAAAGGAGAGCCTCTCGGCTCTCCTTCTCGTTATGTATACTTACTTAAGGGCGATCGATGGGACTTGAACCCACGAATGCCGGAGCCACAATCCGGTGCGTTAACCCCTTCGCCACGACCGCCATGACAATGGACATGTCATCATGCCCGAGATTATAATATATCAGATATTCAGCCGTTTGGCAAATTGTAATTTCTTACATCGCCCCTTGATTTCAACGACGAGTAAATACTATACTTACTTGAACTCCGTCGTCTGACCAAGAGTCCACATACGCTACAACATGATGATTCAGCATAGGGGGTAAGACATTCATGATCTATCATATCGATTACGTCTCAGAGGGATTGCATGTGAAAGGATATCTGGGTCTGCCGCCGCTATTGTCCCTTAATCGCAGCCAGGAGATGTCCGAAACGGTCGACGCCATACCCGGCGTTACGGTAACCGGCACGCTTGCATGCTCCTTGTATAAGGACCCTGTTCCGGAAGGAGCCTCCGGGTCGATCGAACCGAAGCTGCCGCTGGTCCTGTATTGCCGCGGAGGCATAGGCCGGATCGGCGCGGTCAGGTTGAAATGGGTCGAAGAATTCGCGGCGCAAGGCTATGCCGTGTTTGCTCCGGCATATCGCGGAAACGAAGGCAGCGAGGGCAGGGATGAGTTTGGGGGCGCCGATACGATGGATGTGATCACCGCCTTGGAATGGTTATCCCGCATTCCATGGATAGACAACAGCCGCATGCATCTGCTGGGCTTCTCCCGCGGGGCGATCAATGCTGCCGTGGCAGCCGCCCGGTCATCTCATGTATCCAAAATGATTCTATGGAGCGGCGTCTCCGACCTGGCGCAGACCTACGAGGAACGGATCGATCTGCGCAGAATGATGAAACGCGTCATTGGCGGTACGCCGACCAAGTTTCCGGAACGATACCTTCTTCGGTCCCCGATTCACTATGCGGATCGAATCCGATGTCCGGTCCTGATTGTGCATGGTACGCGGGACGAGCAGGTCCTGGTTGAACACAGCTTCCGGATGCTGGACAAGCTTCAAGAACTGGGACACCAGCCAGAAGCCCACCTGTACGAAGGGCTGGGACATCATTTCCCGCCGCTGCAGCATGCCGCGGCGATCAACCGGATGTTCGACTGGTTGAAGCGAAGTTAAGGCGTAATTAATCTAAAGCTCATGAGGATCGGTATCTACACTCCTATTCCAGCCTAGCAGCCGTATCGATCCAGTATTTGCAATTCCCGTCCGCAATGGAACTGAGTTCCCCATGGTTCCATTCTATGATGCGACGGGAAGCCAGATTGGTTTCATCGCAGGTTAGAAGGACCCGGCTTATGTTCTTCTCACAGGCTTTCTTAACGAGCCCCGCCAGCATCTGTTTGCCATATCCTTTCCCCCGCTCCGACGGCCTGATGACATACCCGATATGCCCCCCTGACTCCAACAGCTTCTCATTCAAGCGGTGTCTGAGCTTGCCGTAACCTACAGGCTTGCCGGTATGATACAGCCAATAAATCGTCTGGGGAACATACTCATCCGGCAGATTGATGCTTCGTGCCATTTCGTAATTGCGACGGACCTTGGAGGAGAATTCCTCCATGCTGCTGCTATTTAAGCCGTTAACAAAGCCGTTCTCGCCGGAGCCAATCTCCTGGACCATAAACAGCAGACTTTCATCCTCCTTCTCCAGCAGCTCCCTTAATGCTAACGTCAAGGCTATCCCTCCACTTGAAAAATCGAATCCACAATGACAGGCAGCTGATCCCGCAAGGATACAGCGCCGAATACGGATCTGGCGTGGATCCCTTGATCCCCGAACACCTCAAGCATCAAGTCCGAGAACCCATTCAACACCATATGATGCTCTTCGTAATCGGTTGTTGCGTTAATGAAGCCCTGAACCTTAACCACCCGCTTCACTTTATCAAGCGATCCAAGGCCTTCCCTCAATGCGGCCAAGACTTCGATTCCGGTCAGCCGAGCATATTCGTATCCCTGCTCCGTTGTGTAATGCTCGCCCAATTTGCCCCTTGGCTGCCCGGATGGACCCTTGCCGGAAACATACATCAACCCGTTCACGATGACGTAGTTGGCATACTTGGCTGCCGGCGATCCGGCTTGAGGCAAGCTGATGCCCAGCTGCTGCAAACGTTCCTCCGCACAAACGTTCATTTGATCACCCCTACAGGAAAATCATTCAAATTAAATTTCAATTATTGTATCACGGAATAACCGTTTTACAAGCAAAAAAAGACCAACCCCATTCATCGGGATTGGTCTTGGATGTAACCTGTCTGCTCTTAGATCCGGAACGAATACGAAGCGTAACGCTCCGCATTGTCAATCGCCTGCCACACGTCCGTCGTTTCTGCTCCCGGATACCAATAGGCATACCCGGCAATTCGGTATTTGGCGGCCATGAGATGTTTCCATGACAGGGAGCGGGAATCCTCGGTCCATATGCGATGCTGGATGCCTCTGCTGCTATAAGCTGCTTCATATTGCGCCACGCTGGCATTCCAAGTTAAGGAAGCCTGGGTCAGACGGATGCGATGTCCCTGTTCAATCAAACTGATATCCGACGAGGACACCGATGAAGCAATCTGCCAATCCCTCGTATAGAGCGGATACGCAATGATGCTCTTCTTAGCCGGCACTTGGGTCAGCAGCTTGCTCAGCGCGGATTCGCTCCATGGCAGCGAGGATACGGAGCCCGCTTTCGGCGAACCGCCCCAGTGCTGGTCATAACTCATGAGCACCATATAGTCCACTAGACTGCCAAGCGCCGCATAATCGAAGGCAGCCGTCCAATCCGTATTCAGATCAGGTGAAACATCAATGGATAACTTGGCTCCAAGCCGTTTCATTTCCATGGATAACTGCGTGATGAAGGCCGTCAGATTCTGCCTGTCCTCAGGCATGACGTTCTCAAAATCGATATTGATCCCATCCAATCGGTAGCGGGATACGCTCGCAGCGATGCTGTCTACGACAGACTTCCGGGACTGCGGACTGCTTAGAACCTGGTGGGTTCCTTCCGCATTCGCGCGGTTGCCCACCATAGCCCACACCTGCCGGCCATTGTTATGTGCCCAATTCAGCAGCTCGATGTCGGTGCTGTCCGACAGCTTTCCGTTAGACTCCATGTAATACCACCGCGGCACCAGCACATTCAACCCGGCCCGTTTGGCATAGGAGATATATTGCTTGGTCGAGCCATTGTACAACCAGCCCATATGAATATTCGCAGCCGGCTGGCTGTCGATCATGGATTTCACGTTTCCCGATAGAAGGACCCTGTCCAGCAGCATTGCCGTTTCTTCCCGGGTGATCGGGTCCAGCGGTCTGAATTGGCCTTGGCTTCCTTGCAGCCAGCCTGTATTCGTCGCTTGGCCGACCGCACGCCAAGCCCATGCCGCGATCGATTCCGAATCCGTATAGTAGCCGGCGGTATATCCGTTATCGTATCCACTATCCTTCATGGCACGAATTACGATGACCGCGGCTTCCTGTCTCGTTATCGAAGCATTCGGAAAGAACTTGTAGCCGTTCCCCTCCACGATGGATAAATTAAGGCCTGCATGAACCCAGCCGTAGTACCAAGCTGAACGGGATACGTCCTGAAAGGCGGGCAGATCGTTCGGAACAGGCCCCATGTTCAGCATTCTGGCAACCATAGCGATAAATTCGGCCCGCGTAACCGGATTTCGCGGCAAAAAAGCTCCTGTGCCATCCCCGCTTACGATGCCTCGCTTGGCCAGACGGTAAATCGCGTCTTTTGCAAAGCTGGACGAAATATCGTGAAAAGCGGCCGGGCTAGGAGCTTGAGCTGCTGATGCCTGAAGGGGGCTTATAAACGCTGTAAATGACAAAAGGAAACAAAGTGACAGGATATATTTCTTCAAAGGGGCGCCTCGATTCTATCATCTGATATTCTCAGCATATCAGATGATGATAGAATCAGGCATTATGCATTTCTTGGGAATGTGGGCAACGGTCAAGGATTTAACAAGTCAAAACGACCGCGCCTATACCTTCGACTACAAGGGAATCCCGGCTCAATCCCTTCACATGCTCTTCTCCAAACAGAACCTTCCAATCGCCCAGCTCGGGTATCGTCAGGGAGGACGGTTTGCGTCCGGCATAATAGAGCACATAGATATGCTCTGCCGGGTCGCCGCCCGCATGATCGCGAAGCGTGAAAGCAACGGCATGCTCCGGGCACGGCTCGAAATGAAGATGCTTGCGGATCGACGCGGCATCCCTCATTCTGAACGCCGGATGATTCCTGCGCAGCTGAACGAGCCGCTGGATGTACTTCACCCCGTCCTGGTGTTCCGATGCCATTCCCCAATCAAGCCGGTTCACCTCATCGCTGGCATTGTAGCTGTTCTCCACACCGTTCTTGGAGCGATAATACTCTTGGCCGGCGTGCAGGAAAGGAATGCCTTGGCTGGTAAGAATCATGGCCGATGACAGCCGGTGCATATCGCGGCGAACGGCATCCGACTCCCCGTCCGTAGACAGCATGATTTTATCCCAGAGGGTATGGTTATCGTGACACTCCACATAATTCACGCACTGATCCGGCTCGGAAGCAAATCCCTTGATATCTTGGGAATACGGAATGCCGCCCACGATGCCTTGCTTCACCTTGTTTTGATATCCGACGCCGCTGCTCACAAAGCCTTTATAATCAAAATGAAAGATATCCCCTTTAACTGCGTCACGGAAACCATCGTTAAAGTGCGCGATTCGCGGCATCAAGGCCGCTTGCTGCTGATTCGCCCGTTTCTTCTCGTCCAGCTCGGTATTCATGACCCAGCCTTCGCCGATCGTCATGATGGAAGGATCGATTTCGTCCAGGCGCGCACGGATATCGTTCATCGTCTGCACATCCAGCAATCCCATCAGGTCAAAGCGGAAACCGTCCACCCGATACTCCTTCACCCAATGCAGGACGGATTCCACAATGAACTTCCGCATCATCGGACGCTCGGATGCCGTGTCATTGCCGCACCCGGATCCGTTGGAGAATTTGCCGTCTTTTGTGTAGCGGAGATAATATCCCGGCACCAGCTTCGTAAAGTTGACCAAATACCCGTCATAAACGTGGTTATACACCACGTCCATGATGACTCGAAGGCCTTGATCATGGAAGGTCTGTATCAGCTCCTTCAATTCACGGATCCGAACCTCCGGCACATACGGATCGGTAGCATACGAGCCTTCAGGAGCATTATAGTTCTTCGGGTCGTATCCCCAGTTGTACTGAGGCTCATGCAGCCTGGTCTCATCCACGCTTTCCGTGGCAAAATCATAAATCGGCAGCAGTTCCACGTGCGTGGCCCCGAGCTCAACGATATGATCAAGTCCTGTACGAATCCCTCCCGGCCCCCGGGTACCCGTCTCCGTCAGGCCTTTAAACTTGCCCTTAAACTCCACTCCGCTGTCCGGATGAATGGTGTAATCACGAACATGCAGTTCATAGATAACGGCATCCAGCGGGCTTTGGAACGGCGGCTTCTCGTCTGTCCAACGCTCGGGGTCGGTCCGGGGCATATCCACGATGTAAGCCCGATCGCCATTGACGCCTACGGCAGCGGCGTAGGGATCGACTGCTTCATTCCATTGATCCCCGATTAGCACCTGGTAGGTGTAGAACATCCCATGAAGATTCTCTTCTATTTTCAGCAGCCAGGTTCCCTTCACGTCGCGCGTCATCGGGAAACGCCGGGCTTCTGACGTCTTCCAATCCGGGTACAGCAGCACGTAGGCCTCGGTGGCCGTGGGTGCCCACAGGCGAAACTTGGATTCTTGGGCTTGGTAGGTTAATCCCAAGTCGGTTCCGTCATAATAAAACAGCTTGTCAAATTCCTTATCAAAAACGGAGACGCCACCGGTTACCGCGGGATCCCCGTAGTGAATAACAGCGTTGCTTTCTTTTTGTACCGACAAGATGTTCACTCCTCATTTAGGCTTCCGGTCAAGTTGCAGTCCTTCCACTTCTTCTTTCGTAATGGTGCGGTTTCCATAGCGGGCTTCCTCGTACAGCTCGATCAAGGACTGCGGAACGCGATCCTTCCGTCCGTCCCATTCCTTAAGATCGTTTTCGGTCTCCCGCGGTGTAAATGACGCTTTCCAATTATAGCCTTCCCTGATGCTTCGGGAAAGTATCAAACGATACATTTGTCGGATTTTCTCATTCAGATGTTCCGGACCTTCTCCTTCCCGATGCCTTCCGCCGATACGCACGCCGGACAACAGCCGTCGCAGCCGCTTGGATGCCGGGTCATGCTCTATATTCTCCACTTCGTCCTCATAGCCCAGCTGGGGCTGGACGTTCTGCCTGTTCATCATCCTGTTCATCCACGCGGAGAATTTTCTGTAGAGGCTGGGCAGCACTTTACCAAACCGGAACAGAACGTATAGCATGCCGATCCCGATCACGGTGAACACGCCATAAATCAGCACTTGCTCCAGAACTTTCATCCACTGGCTGGGCGGCTTGGTTTCTTCATCGAGAAACGGCATCTCGGGAGGAGGCTCCGACATGGAAGGCGGCTCCGGCGCTTGCTCTGCACCCGAGCTGAACCATCCGGAGATCCAGGCGGCGATCCCCCTCGCCATATCGGAGACCCACTGCTGCAGCTGCGGAAGAAAAGCAACCAGCGCAATAAGGATCAGCAAAACGAGGATAAACCAGCGATTGTAGCGCAGCACGCGCCGTTCCAGCACGGGCTGGTCATTGCCTGGCAGCGTTTCGTCCAGCACGTATTGCCGGTTGACGATCAGCAGGGTCAATCCTAACGCAGCCGCTCCCATCCAGGTCAGAGACGATATTCCGCCGCGGAAGGAGTCCATGAAACCGAGAAAAAAGCTGCTGACCCCGTACAGAATCAACCCAATAAGGAAGTATGTTCCCGGGAACATCAAATTCCAGTTCACCTGCTCCATTCGGCTTCCGCGAATACTGGCAATAAACAACAGCGGGATAACGTAAGCAAGGGCGATATCAACCCTTACAAAGGCAACGGATACAGCAACGGAAACCAGGCAAGCCCATACGAACGCTTTGAACTGACGATCCATGTTGAACCAATGTGCACCTGCGTAGCCCAGGACGTACCCGCCTAAGACCAGGGCGGGCCATATCCATCGGTACGATTCAGGCAGCAGATAGAATGCCGGGATGAAGAGCACCGGGAAATACAATACGCACTCCACCCATCCCTGCAAAAAAGCTCTTATAAATCCGGAGCCTCGGCTGGTCATGCGGACACCTCCTTCGCGGGAGAAGGCACGTCGCTGAGAAGGAATACCTGGATCGTGTGCCCGTTATCCCGGAATCGCTGAAACATCTCTTCCAGCCTGGGACTGACGTAAGTGCTCAGAATGAGGATATCTTTAGCTTCTTCATGCCGCGACAGCTCGTGGGCCAAATAATCATGAAAAGAAAGCCGGCGGGTCAGCTCCAGCCTGGCCAGCATTTCGAATATCAGCTCCTGCTGCATCATGCCGCCTGCGACCGGAACGAATGCTTCATCGCTTGAATCCTCGCCAAGGGTTCCATTGGTCCCCATCCCGATCTCCATGCCCTGTGACAATAAATGCGCCGTAATGCCGGCAGCCAGGCGGATGCCATATTCAATGGCCTCCGGACGCGTTGCCTTGCTCCACATCTGCTCATGATCTTCAATATTCAAATAGATGAAGAGCCGGCTGTCCGCGGTCGTATCCCGCCTGTGAACCTGCAGGGTTCCCGTCCGTGCAGTCGCTTTCCATTGGATATCCTTAAGCGGATCACCGTCCCGATATTCGCGAACGCCCGATATCAGGAACGGATCCTCCATGATCCATCTGCGGACCAGCATCTCCCCCATCCAGGTCTGAACCGGCAGCTCCATGTCCGACGCATCCATCGGCATCGGATACACGATAATTCCGCCGGACAGGGTCTTGCTCTGGACAACCGACTCCATGCCGACCAGATCCCCTGTCGTCATCGATACCGTTCCCAGCTTGTACAAACCTCTTCGTTTCGCGGTAATTCGATGTCTTCGAAGAATCTTGGTCCACGGCAGCAGACTGAAGAAGCTTTTATGGTTCTGATTGAATTGCCCCTCGCTGATGTCCAGGTTCAATTGGTTATCGAACGCCAGACCCGAGCGGAACTGGGATTCTACCCGAAGCCATGGCACCGGCAGCGCTTTACGGTTCTCGATGATTTCGATCAATTCCACGGAATCTCCCTCATAGCAGGTCGATACCTTGAAGGAACGGCTGTAGTTCAGCTTTTGGAGTGCCGTCCGTTTGAAAATCTTGCCCTGCACGACTACAACTACAGCAGCGATTAACAATATCCAGTAGGCTCCCATCGCCATCGCCCCCTACGACGAGATGCCTTCTTCTGTCGGTACGGCAACCTGCTGCAGCAAACGTTCGATCACTTCTTCTGACGCAGTCGCGCCGCCGCGGTTGTGGAGCGTCCCCCGCAGCTTCAAGCGGTGCGCCCACGTCGGCACGGCGAGCTCCTTCACGTCATCAGGCGTAACGAACTCTCTCCCGTTCAGGACGGCCTGTACCTGCACCGCCTTCAATAATGCCTGGCAGCCCCTCGGGCTTACGCCGGAGGCGACGGCTTCATCCCGTCTCGAATGCTCGGAAAGCGCAACGATATAAGCCAACATCTCATCGCTGACATGTATTTTGCTGACGATATGCCTGGCTTGTACGATGCTGTCGGACGCTGCGATGGCCGTCAGGGATTCCAGCGGCTGTTCGTCTTTGAAGCGCTTCAAAATATTCACGCTTTCCTCCGAGGTAGGATACCCCATGTTCAGTTTGAATAAAAAGCGGTCCAGCTGTGCCTCCGGCAGCGGAAACGTTCCTTGCTGCTCCAGCGGGTTCTGCGTGGCGATGACCAGAAACGGTTCTTTCAGTTGATGGGTTACTCCGTCGATGCTGATCTGGCGCTCCTCCATGCACTCGAGCAGGCTGGACTGCGTACGAGGCGTCGCTCTGTTGATTTCATCAGCGAGCAGGATATTGGTGAACAGCGGACCGGGACGGAATTCAAACGTCGCGGATTGTTGATTATAGAAATAAATGCCGCTCAGATCGGACGGCAGCAAATCCGGCGTAAACTGCACTCGCTTAAACGTGCAATCAATCGACCTGGAGATGGATTTGGCCAACAGCGTCTTCCCGGTTCCCGGAACATCTTCCAGCAGAACATGACCCGATGTGACCATGGCAATAAACAATCTGTCGATCAGCTGCTCCTTGCCTACCATAACTTTGGAAACGTTTGCCCGAATGTCGTCGGCAAGACGGCGGACGCCATGATAATCTGTAATGATTGTAACCACCCCTTATGTAGTTTAACTTAACAACAAAGTTCGTCACGACATCCCATAATTCCTGTTATTCGGGACAAAATAAGACCGATTAGCCAAGTTTGGCCTAGCCTTCACTGACCAGGGCGCGCCTCTTCCAATAACGCCAAGAAGCCGTCCAAGGACGGCTCCCGGGAAATCACCCTCAGTAGGGGATACTCATGCCGTGTTGTATTAGCCGATAAAATGAAGCCCATTTTATTCTGACGGCCTGTTTTCCTCGGCGGAATCCGAGCCGCTTTCCGGAATCAACAGTTTAGCCAGCTCCGATTCCGCCTGCTCTCGGCTGTCGATCCGGATGTCGATATAATGCTTGACCTCAGGCGCCTTTGCATAAAACGGTTCCAGAGAGGCAACCCATTTCTTATGGTCCGGGTGCCCGCGGAAGCCGATCAGGTGATCCTTAATGCCGCTCCAGCGGACAAGGAATATATATTCATCCCGGTTCTCCACGCACTTGTGAAGTTCATGGCCTACATACCCCTTTTTGGATAACAATACGCCGGAAGCCTCCCGAAAGGCACTTTCGAATTCGCTTGCCAGCCCAGGTTTAATATAAAGAATGGCTGATTCCAGTATCATAACGTTCCCCCTCTTTCGACATCGATCCGATCAACGGTAAGGCAGCGCTTCAGACTTCGCAGCACCAGGCTATGAAAACAAGTAGGTGCAGTCAAGTATATGCTGGTATAATGAGAAGAATGAATATACGAATGAGGATGAGACTAACATGGCATTCGGCATCTCGAAGCAGGAATTACAGCAATGGAAACAGAAAGTCGCCAAAGGCGATATCGCGTTTTTAACCCATTATTGGTACGACAAGCGGTTTCCGGAGTTTCATACCGTAACCAAAGTAGGCTGCTCGGATATTCAGCGCCTGAAGGACTGGTGCATATCCAATGGATTAAATCCGCAGTATATCCATCACCGCCAGCCATACCCGCATTTTGACCTGATCGGTCCCAAGCAAACGGAATTGCTGCAAAAATATAAACTCGAAGATCATATCACGAGATTCGGTCTGTCATAACGTCTAGTCGCTCGACTTGAATTCAAGGTGACAGTCCGCTGATAGCACAGAAAACCCGCCTTGATCCACGGTATCGCTCCATACATTCCGTGCCCGATCAGGCGGGTTCTTTAGTCATCATGTCAAGGCCTGGACCATGCCAATATTCCAGCCTGGCTCATAACATTATGTTACGGCTTGGCTTGTCATCTTTTTCAGCGTTTTATGGATCCAGATCGCAGCCGTTGCGCCTTCCCCCATCGCCACGGTGGTTAATTCGGAATGGACGCCCAGGTCGCCTGCAGCCCACAGCAGTTCGACGTTCGTCATTTTGGATCGGGGATCGGTCTTCACATGCCGGTTGTGCTCCAGTTCCGCCCCCAACTGCTCGGCCAATTCGGAATAGATCATGTTCCCGCCAAAGGAAATGAAACCGCGCTCCGCGCGGATGATGCTGCCGTCTTCCAGCACGACCGCCGACAGGATGCCGCCTTCCTCCTGAATTTCGGTTACTCTTTTCTCTATATACGGAATCCCAAGATTCGCTAACTGCGTCATGTTCTCGGACGAAGCCGGCTGTCCCTCATGATTGACATAGATGATTTCCTTCGCCCGCTCGGATAACAAAATGGACATATTGGCACCGGGATCGCCCGATCCCAGCACAACGGTTTTTCGATCCTGAATTTCATACCCATCGCAATCGGGACATACAAAAACGGATGTGCCCAGCGTAGACATCAGGCCCGGCAGCTTGGGAAAGCGGTCCATCAAGCCTGTTGCAAGCAGCATGCTTTTTGCCCGGTACCTGGTTCCGTCTTTACCGGTTAACACAAAACACTTCGCTTCATCCCGTTCGGCCTTCCGTATATCATCGGCTGCAAACGCAACGCCCACGGCCTCCGCCTGCTTCCGCCCTCGCTGTCTGAGCTCTTCACCGGACACCCCTTCCGGCCATCCTAGTATGTTGCGGTAGCTCTTGCAGATGGTGGAACGCCCCGTTCCCCGGTCGATGACCAGTACATCGTAGGCCGAATACCGTCCCAGTTGTATAGCTGCCTGCAGACCTGCAATTCCGCCGCCAACAATAATGCAATCTTTCACGTCTCTGTCCATCATGTAGGTTTATCCACTCATTTCTGTATCGAATTAAGAGCTAAAAACTCTTGTGATCAACGCATGCTTCCCGAATAGAGATACACCCTAATATTTAACCAATCCGATGCGATTTACTCCTGATCAATCAAATAACCCCCGGCACATCATGCCGAGGGCTATTCAATAAGGCCTTTACAGGAGAAACTGTCCTGCTAATGCGCCAATGATGACAACAAGCCACGGGGGACTCTTCCAGAACATCAGCATCCCGAACAGTCCCGCGCCGATCACAAATTCAACCGGACCGTGGATGGAGGAAGTCCATATGGGATGGTACAAAGCGGCCAGCAGAATTCCGACCACAGCCGCGTTCATGCCTGTCAGCATGCCCTGCAGTTTCGGGTTTCTTCTGATACCGTTCCAGAATGGCATGGCTCCTACCATGAGCAGAAATCCGGGCAAAAAGATGGCAAGCGTGGCAACGATGCCTCCGGGTATTCCCTGAATCAGGACCCCAAGATAAGCGGCAAATGTAAACAACGGGCCAGGAACCGCTTGTGTCGCCCCGTAACCGGTTAGAAAATCCTCTTTAGACATCCATCCGTTCAGTACCGTCTCGCTTTCCAGCAGCGGAAGAACGACATGCCCTCCGCCGAATACAAGCGATCCGGCACGGTAGAAGCTGTCCACGATGGCTACCCATCCATTATCGGTTATCCCTTTAAGGAGCGGGAGACCTACTAACATAACGACAAACGCTCCCAGGCAAAAGAGTCCGGCTCTCCGTCCGATCGGCATTTTCATATCGGGTGTTGCCTCTTCGTTTGCTTGACGCTTGAACAGCCACAATCCCGATAGGCCGGCTAGAGCGATCACCGTCACTTGAGACACGGGACTCTGCCACAGCAGCACGACGGCCATGGCGATTAACGCTACAGCTGCCCGGACAGGGCCTGAGGCCAGCTTTCCTGCCATACCGAGCACCGCTTGCGCTACGATGGCTACCGCGACGATTTTAAGTCCCTGAATCCAGCCTGCCGAGCCGGGATCGAAGGTTTGCATCAGATAGGCAAAAATCATAAGCATGAGCACGGACGGCAGCGTGAAGCCGAGCCAGGCGACAAGTCCGCCCCAGAGTCCGGCTCTCATAACCCCAACGCCAATGCCTACCTGGCTGCTGGCAGGTCCGGGAAGGAACTGGGCCAAGGCCACCAGATCCGCGTAGCTTTTCTCATCCAGCCATTGTTTGCGCCGTACGTAGGTCTGGTGAAAGTATCCGAGATGGGCAATCGGCCCGCCAAATGAAGTAAGTCCCAGCTTCAGAGCAGTCCACCAGGTTTCGCCGAGCGCACGCCACCTTCCGGACGGTTGTCTGTTGCCAACTTGAGACTGTGTTTGCTCTTTATCTGTCTGTAGATTCAAGATACCATCGCTCCCCGTTTGCTTGGTGTAATGTGATAGAACTCTTAACCCGTTCAGTCTTAAGTATATAGATCATCTTTATCAAATTTCAGAGTATACCATATTCTCATGATCAATCTACCCATTTATGTAAACGTAATGTAAATTTTTCAGACTTGAATGCTTCGCGTGAATGTCCGCACATGCATTAAAAAAAGAGCGATCCAACTGGAGTATCTCCATGGATCGCTCTTCATATCGTTCTAATAGCATGATGCATCACCAGATGCTGACTTCTGCAGCTTTAAGCCTCCGTCTTCGTTTCGTCCGGAACGGACAGATAACCTGGCTTCGCTGCCCCAAAACCAAAGATGAACAACACCACGACAACGGCGGACAGCACCGTCAGAGGCACCTTCCACCCTCCCGTTGCGTCATGCAGGAACCCGATCAGCATCGGACCGACGGCAGCCAGCAAATAACCCAGCGACTGGGCCATGCCCGATAACGCGGCGGCTTCGTGGGCCGTTTTGGTACGAAGGGTGAAGAACATCAGGGACAAACTGAAATTCGCCCCGCCCGAAATACCTACCAGCATCACCCATAGGAGATTCAATGAAGACATGCCGGATAACAAACCGGCATAACCGATCAGCATGGACAATGCAGAGATCGTTACCAGTACGCGCTGGTTCGGATTCCGGCCGGCCAGGACTGGAATGATGAAGGAAAACGGCAGGCTGACAAATTGGAGAATCGAGAGCATCCATCCTGCGGCGCCGTAATCCATGCCTTGGCTTCTCAGAATTTCTGGAAGCCAAGAGATGTTCACATAGAACGTAAATGATTGAAGCCCCATAAATAAAGTAATATACCAAGCAAGCGGCGACTTCAGCACGCTCTGCTGCTTCGAAGCAGCCGAACTGACCTCAGCGGTTTTTCCGGAACTGCGGCGCTGGATCAGCCATACGATCATCGCCAATATGGACAAGGATCCCCAAATTAACAGGGAGCCCTGCCAACCAAGCCCGGCTTGGGTAGCCAGCGGAATGCTGACCCCCGATGCAATCGCGGCGAGCAGGTTCATCGAGGCGGAGTAGGTGCCTGTCATCAAACCGATATGGCGCGGGAAGTCCCGCTTGACCAGACTCGGGAGCAGCACGTTCCCGACGGCTATGGCCATACCTAGAAATGCGGTACCTATCAACAGCGTGTAGGGAGACGATATCGAGCGTATGCCGATGCCGAAAGTCAGCACGACCATACTCAGCAGAAGGGTTGTCTCCAGTCCCCATTTTTTGGCCATGGCCGGCGCCATCGGCGACAGTAAAGCAAAGGCTAATAGCGGCAGCGTTGTCAGCATGCCTGCCAATGTGTTCGAAATTCCCGTATCCTCACGAATGATTCCGATCAGCGGACCTACCGAAGTAATCGCCGCCCTGAGGTTAATGGCAATAAGGATGATGCCTGCAAAGATCAACCATGTGCGCCCTGTGGAATTGGTGTTTGGATCTATCGATGTTCTTGATGTCATGACATGGACTCCTTACTTTTCATGCGATATGTAAAAATAAACTTATCCGAGTTTATCACAAACCCGGACTTTAGGCCATAGCCCGGGGAGGTCAACATCCTGGCGGCAATGTCATGTAATAACGCATGGACGCACCGAAGAGCCCTACACAACCGGGCTCCAGGCATACACGGATAATTTTTGGACATCGCGAATCAATTCATTATACCGGTTCAGGATATCCTCGGTTGCAGCATGGCGGAACTGCTCAAAGATCCCCATGCACCGCAGCATCCCGTTATCGCTTTTGATTCTGATCGAATACTCGAAACTGTCCAGGATATAGGATAAACCGCGATTTTGCTGTTTGGCATTCAAATAGTATATCCCTAATTCGGCGAGAAGGCGGGTGTATTGATTTAATGTTACGTGTACATTAATGCTGCTGATTTGGTTTTTCTGCGGTTTGTAAATAAAATGCTGTTTAAAACGTTCAAGTATATATTCTACACTGAACCGGTGTCGATTTGCTGCAAGTACAATATGACACAGTGCCACAAAGATTTCATCTTCTCTTGATTCGATGTATTTTACATAATCAGGCAAAATGCTAAAGTCACCAGCCAAGATGGAAAACAAGTAGCGGTTGGCTTCAGCCCATTCATTAAACTGCTTTATGACTCTACATTCATCTTCGGTAGGGTCTTTAATCCAATCAGGCCTTTCGTATAACCGTGTATAGGACAAAGCTTGTTCATAATCCCCACGTTCACCATAACTATTTTCTCGAGCTAAGTATGAATACAAGATATAAAAAACTAAAGGTTGATTACCTATATATTCATTGTACTGATTCTGATATCTAATCATGGCTTTTGATCCCATTCTTATAGCTAAATCGTTCACTTTATCCCATTGGCCTAATAAACCATTCACATTAATTAATTCTACATATGCATCAAGTTGATACGCTTCTTCCAACCGTTCAATGTAAGGCTCAAATAGCACTACAGCCCGCCAGTTCGATTCTTGATTATCACTTAATCTTTGTAAAAAAAGACGGTAGTGACACAGGGCGAGCCTTTCAGAGTGTTGGAATTTTTCACTTTCGGCAACACATTCATATAAAACTGCCGCAGCTTTATAATTTTTTTCGTTATATAATAATTCCGCCAATTCAAATAACATCGGGGCGTAAGTGATGTTTTCTATTGCCATTCGGGCTGCTAATTGCATACAATCCAGTTTATCTAATTCTATACATCGTTGAAGAAAAGCTCCAAGTCGTCTCCAGTCAGGGGTTGTATGAAAGATACATTCGAATATATATCTTTCATAAAAATGGCCTTCACTAAATCCAATACAGGCGGTGATAAGGTCCAGTTGATTCATTGACATTGGACGATTCCCATTAAGTATGCTGCTTAAAGATCCACTGTTAATACTAGATATCTTTGCAAACTGAGTAATTGTCAACCCATGTTCTTGCAAATATCTAGCTATTTCTCCGCGAATCGTGGCTGTCGTCTCCAAGTAACAACACCCCCAGAAAGATCTATAAACTTAGCATTTCCCTTTACACTTGAGGGCTCCAGGCATATACTATTTGAACTCCAAAAAGCTTAATCGTGGTTTAGTTTATATCGTTGACAGCATGGAGTACTCGATAAAAATCAATAGTGACAGAGGGATGCTGCGGTGCATGGGGATCTTTGAGCAGTTCCGCCATGCTGC